>JAAWKB010000105.1 GCA_022797115.1 Oscillospiraceae bacterium | reverse complement strand
TGCCGGTGGGGGGAGATCGACCTGATCGCCCGCTCGCCGGATGGAGTGGTCTGCTTTGTAGAGGTAAAAACCCGCTCCAGCGCGACTTTCGCCCAGGCCCGGGAGGCGGTCACTGCCGCCAAGCAGCGCCGCTTGCGGGCCGCAGCGGGCTGCTATTTGGCGGAGCAGGTGTTGGACGATGAACCCTGCCGTTTCGATGTGGCGGAGGTCTACGGCCGGCGGATCAACTATATCATCAGCGCGTTCTGAGCGGGACGCGAGGGAAGGATAAAACTATGGAATACTTGAGCACAAGAGATAAAACCCTGCGCCTAAGCGCGGCAGAGGCCATCAAGATGGGCTTGAGCCGGGATGGCGGGCTGTTCACGCCCGTGAGTTTCCCGGTCCTCAGCGCCCTGGAGGTGGAGACCCTGTGCGGCATGGACTACCAGCGCCGGGCGGCCTATATTATGGGTAAGTACCTGGAGCAGTTCCGGCCCGAGGACTTGGCCCTTTTCGCGCAGCGGGCCTACGGCCCGGACAAGTTTGACTGCCCGGAGGTGGCCCCCCTGCGGAAATTGGACGGGAAAACCTGGTGCCTGGAGCTGTGGCACGGCCCAACCAGCGCATTTAAGGACATGGCCTTGCAGATGCTGCCCCAGCTGCTCTCCACCAGTCTGAAGATGACAGGGGAGACGAAGACTGCCTGTATCCTGGTGGCAACCTCCGGCGATACCGGAAAGGCGGCAATGGAGGGCTTCGCAGATGTGGAGCAGACGAAGATTCTGGTGTTCTACCCGGAGCACGGCGTCAGTGAGATCCAGAAGCTGCAAATGATCACCCAGGAGGGGGGGAATGTAGGCGTCTGCGCTGTACGCGGCAACTTTGACGATGCGCAGAACGGCGTCAAGCGCATTTTCTCTGACCCGGCCATCCGGGAGGAACTGGCAGGCCGGGGGTACTTCCTCTCATCTGCCAACTCCATCAATTGGGGCCGCATCCTGCCCCAGGTGGCTTACTATATCTCCGCCTATTGTGACCTCATCAACACCAAAGAGATCAAGCTGGGGCAGAAGGTGAACTTCTGCGTCCCAACGGGGAACTTCGGCAACATCCTGGCCTGTTACTACGCCAGGAAGATGGGCCTGCCAGTGGGGAAACTGGTGTGCGCATCCAACTGCAACGATGTGCTCACGGAGTTTATCCGCACTGGCGTCTATGACCGCAACCGCCCCTTCCACACCACCATGTCCCCCTCTATGGATATCCTGATCTCCAGCAATCTGGAGCGCCTGCTGTTCGACCTGAGCGGCGGGGACGACGCGCTGGTGCGCGGCTATATGGAGGAGCTGTCCCGGAGCGGGCGGTACGAGATTGCGCCGGAGCTGAAGGAGCGGCTCCAGGAGCTGTTCTACGGCGGCTTCTGCGGCGAGGAGGATACGGCAGCCTCCATCCAGATGCTCTACCAGTACAATTACCTCATCGACCCACACACCGCCGTGGCAGCAAAGGTGCTCACCGACTACCGGAAGGGGAGCGGCGACATGACGCCGGCCATCTTCGTCTCCACCGCCAGCCCATATAAGTTCTGTGACAGTGTCCTGGAGGCCATCGGGGAGACGCCGGTGGCGGGCAGCGTGGAGCGGATTGCCCAGATGCAGGAGCGCACTGGTACAACGGCGCCGGCCCGTCTGGCGGCGCTGAAGGGGAAACAGCCCCGGTTTGACAGCGTGACAGAACGGGAGCGGATGGATGAGGCGGTTTTGTCCTTCCTCCAATAGGGAAGGAGGCGTTATCATGGCCCTCTACGCAATTGGCGACCTGCATCTGGCACAGAGCGTCAACAAGCCAATGGATGTGTTCGGCCCGGGCTGGTCCAACCATGCCCAGCGGCTGGAGGCGGCATTTTCCCAGCTGGGGGAGGGGGATGTGACTGTCCTGTGCGGCGATATCTCCTGGGGGATCGACTTTTCCGAAAGTCTGGCAGATTTCCAATTTATCGACCGCCTGCCGGGCAAAAAGATCATTGTCAAGGGCAACCACGACTACTGGTGGAATACGGCGGCGAAGATGCGGCGGTTTTTCCAGGAAAACGGCCTGGAGAGTCTGGAGATCCTCCATAATAATGCCTATTTCTATGAGGACTGGGCCCTGTGCGGCACTCGGGGGTGGTTCTACGAGGAGGAGGCCTCCGGCCACAATGAGAAGGTCCTCAACCGGGAGGTAGGCCGCCTGGAGGCGTCGCTGCGGGCGGCAGGAGGCCGCCCCATCCTGGCTTTCCTCCATTACCCGCCCCTTTACACCGGCTACCGCTGTCCGGAAGTCGTCAGCAAGCTGGAGGAGTACCGCGTCCAGCGGTGCTTTTACGGCCACCTCCACGGACCCACCCATAAGCGGGCTGTCGAAGGGACAGTGGGAAATGTGGCCTACAGCCTGGTGTCGGCGGACTACCTGGGGTTTACCCCGAAAAAAATCTTAGATTAAAGAAAAAAATACTGGAAATTTTCAATTTATTATGCTACAATATGATGCTGGCTGACTGTGAAAGGCCGACAGTGAACGGAGGAAATGTAAAATGAGTATCAAAAGCTGTGAAAAATTAGAAAAAAGCATGGTTGTGCTGACCGTGGAGGTGAGCGCCGCCGATTTCGAGGCCGCCGTTGAGAAGGCCTACAAAAAGCAGCGCGGCAGTATCAGGATGCCCGGTTTCCGTCCCGGGAAGGCCCCCCGCAAGATGATCGAGAGCCGCTATGGCGTGGGGATCTTCTATGAGGAGGCCGTGAATATTGCTCTGCCCGGCGCATATGCGGACGCTGTGAAGGAGCAGGAGCTGGACGTGGTAGGCTATCCCCAGGTGGAGCTGTTGGAGGTCGGGCAGGAGGGCTTCTCCTTCAAGGCTACTGTTGCTGTATACCCCGAGGTGAAGCTGGGCCAGTACAAGGGTCTGGAGGCGCCCAAGGCGGAGGTCAAGGTTGCCGCCGCTGACGTTAACGCCCGCCTGAAGGAGATGGCGGACCGCAACAGCCGTATGGTCAGTGTGGAGCGTAAGGTGAAGAAGGGCGACGTGGCCAACATCGACTTTGAGGGCTTTTTGGACGGCGTACCCTTTGACGGCGGCAAGAGCGACAACTTTGACCTGGAGATCGGTTCGGGCAGCTTTGTTCCCGGTTTTGAGGATCAGCTTACCGGTATGGAGACGGGTGAGGAGAAGGACATTCATATCACCTTCCCCGAGGATTACCACGCCGATCTGGCCGGCAAGAGCGTTATCTTCCATGTGAAGGTCAACGCCGTCAAGGTGAAGGAGCTCCCCGCCCTGGACGACGAGTTTGCCAAGGATGTGTCGGAGTTTGACACCCTGGCTGAGCTGAAAAAGGATGTGAAGGCCAAGCTCACTGAGGAGCGGGAGGAGGCTGCCCGCCGCGCCTTTGAGGATGTGCTGATGGGCAAGGTGGCCGACGGCATCGAGGTGGAGATCCCCGAAGCAATGATCGATGAGCAGGCCCACCGGTTTGTGGAAAATCTGAAGCGGCAGGTTATGTCCCAGGGGATGCCCTTTGACCAGTACATGAAGATGACCAATATGGACGAGGAGGCCCTGCTTCAGGAGGCGCGTACCCCTGCTATGGGCCAGGTGCGTATGGATCTGGCGATTGCCGCCATTGTCAAGGAGGAAAACCTGGAGGTCACTGACGAAGAGGTGGAGGCAGAGTTTGCCGAGATGGCAGGGAAGTACGGCATGGATGCGGAGACGCTGAAGAAGTACACCCCCGCCGACGCCATCCGCGAGCAGCTGCTGCGCAATAAGGCGGTGGCGGTTGTGGCGGACAGCGCAGTTGCCGTCAAGCCGGAGGTCAAGGAGGATGAGGGCGAGGATGAGAAGCCCAAGAGAAAGCGCACCAAGAAATCCAGCGAGGAGGCTGGGGAGGCCAGCGAGGAGAGCGCCGAATAACAACGGGGTTCCCGTACTAAAATTTACCGAATGTGGTTATCCTAGTGTGGCGCCGTAGGTCCGCAGGGCAGCGGCGCGTGGAGGGGTCCTTATTCTGTCAGGAGGTAGTCTACCATGAGTTTAGTTCCATATGTAGTTGAGCAGACCAACCGGGGGGAGCGTTCCTATGATATTTTTTCCCGCCTGCTCAATGACCGCATCGTCTTCCTGGGCGAAGAGGTGAACGCCACCACGGCCAGCCTTGTCGTGGCGCAGCTGCTCTATCTGGAGGCCCAGGACCCGGACAAGGATATCCAGATGTATATCAACAGCCCCGGCGGCTCCATCACCGACGGCATGGCTATTTATGATACTATGCAATATATCAAGTGCGACGTGTCCACCATCTGCGTGGGGATGTGCGCCAGCATGGCGGCGTTCCTACTCAACGCCGGCGCGAAAGGGAAACGTCTGGCCCTGCCGAACTCGGAGATTATGATCCACCAGCCCTCCGCCGGCACCCAGGGGCAGGTGACGGACATGGCCATCCATCTGAAGCGGTTTGAAGTGATCAAAAAGCGGATGAACCGCATCATGGCGGAGAACACGGGGAAGACGGTTGAGGAGATCACCGCCGCCTGTGAGCGCGATAACTTCATGCAGGCTGAGGAGGCCAGGGAGTTTGGCCTGATTGACAAGGTCATTTATTCCAGATAAGGGGAAGGGGATTTGCCCATGAGTGACGAGTCGAAAAAGTCCTTGCGCTGCTCCTTCTGCGGAAAGCGGGAGGAGGAAGTGCGGCGGATGATCCAGGGGCCCGGCGCACGGATCTGCGACCAGTGCGTCAACCTATGCATGAGCGTGCTGGAGGAAGAGCTGGGCGGGCAGAACGGGTTTATCCCGGCGGACCTGCCAGACCAGCTGCCTGTCCCCCGGGAGATCCGGGAGATTCTGGACCAGTACGTCATTGGCCAGGAAAATGCCAAGGTGGCCCTGTCTGTGGCGGTCTACAACCACTATAAACGAATCCAGTTTGGCGGCGGAGATGATGTGGAGCTTCAAAAGAGCAACATCCTCATGATCGGCCCCACCGGCAGCGGCAAGACCCATTTTGCCCAGACTCTGGCGCGCGTCCTGCGGGTGCCCTTTGCCATTGCCGACGCGACCACCCTCACAGAGGCGGGCTATGTGGGCGACGACGTGGAGAATATCCTCCTGCGCCTG
>JAAWKB010000104.1 GCA_022797115.1 Oscillospiraceae bacterium | reverse complement strand
TTGAGCAAGGAAACGCTTGATTTTGTTACCCACATCCCCGCCGAAAAACTACAAAATTTCTTCGGCGTTTTCTTACAATTTCATATTGGCGTTGACAGTTCTCCAAGCGTTAATTTTCCTGCAAAACCCTGGAGCCGCAACGGCTTAAAGGGAATCAGAAACGATTGCCGCAGAAGGCGGCGTGGCCGGATGGCCACGCCGCCTTTCCGCATTTCTACAGTGACGGGGCGGCAGGATGGCATTCAGCCTCTCCCGTCTGCACGGCAATCACCCGGGGCAATGGTGGGCGCAGTGAACGCAAAATTTCCCAGGCCAATCAAGCCTGGGAAATTTTTTGCGGCCCTTGATGCCGGTTGATGGCTGTGCCACGTTCAACCACTCTTTCAACACGATATGCTTTTCTCTTTGTCCTGGGCCTTCTAAGCCTGCGCGGTAAGCCGCCAGAGAGCGAAGCGAGGGCTTTGGCACAAGCTGGGCTGGAGCCAAGGTAACGGCCGCGCCGCACTCACAGCTCGGTGTCCTCCAGCAGATGCATGATGCTGACCTCGTAGGCGACGCGCTCTACAGCGCAGCCCTCCACGACCTTGGTGTAGGCCCGGCTCTGGACCCGGCCCTCCAGGGCTAGTGTGTCGCCCACCTCCATACGTCCAGTCACCATGGCGACCTGCCCCCAGGCGATACAGGGGAGATAGTCCGCCCGGCCATACCGCCGGTTCACCGCCAGCATCATATCGGAGATGCACCGCCCCAGGGGGGTGCGGCGCAGGACCGGCGGCTTGCAGATCACCCCCTGGAGCTGGATATCATTGCAGTCCTCCCCCTCCGTGGGGAACACCGTCTGGGCAAAGACGGAGATCACCAGCTTGCTCCCCCGGCCGCTCTTGTTGTTAAAGGAGCGCAGCTGGCCATCCACTGCCAGCCGCCGGCCCTCCAGTGGCAGCAGCGGCTTGAGCTGGTCCCCGGTGGCGATGACATGCAAAACGTCGGCCTGGCCGGACAGCCGCTGGACAGAGAAGGGGAAGCGGTAGAACCGCTGGCCGTGGTTTTCATGGGACATCTCGGGCTCACCGGCCGCTGTCCCCCGCAGCCGGACATAGTTGCGTGTTTCCTCCATATGTACGTTCACCTCATTCGTAGTCCGGACCCGCAGGGCCGGCTGACCGTACAGACTATGCGCAGGCCGCCCGGATTATGACCAGGCTGTCTGCGGCAGAAAACCGCAGATGAAAAATCACCCAACTTTGGTATTGTGTTCGGCATCCCCAGGTGATAGAATGGGAGGACATGACTGGGCGGTTTTGTCCGCCAGCCATGAAAGATGACAGGGGGAAAAGAAAAATGGAACTGAAATTGGCCGGCAGCTATCTCAAGCGGCTCTGGCCGCGGTATGTGGCCGGTATCCTGTCCCTGGCCGCCGTGGATCTGATGAACGTGTATATCCCCCAGTTTACCGGTCAGATCACCGACGGCCTGCGGGCGGGGACGATCACCATGGATGGCGTCTGGCAGCTCATCGGGCTGATTATCCTGATGGGCGCGGGGATGGCGGTGGGCCGCTTCGGATGGAGGTATTTTATCTTCGGCGCGGCCCTGTCCATCCGGAAGAGTTTACAGGAGGACCTGTTCGCCCACCTGGAGACGCTGTCCACCCGCTACTACAACGAGCATAAGACGGGCGACCTCATGGCCCACTTTACCAACGACATGCGCTCGGTGCAGATGCTCCTGGGCCCTACGGTGGTCACGGCCTTTGACGCCACGGTTATGCTGATTATGGTACTGGGGAAAATGATGTTCTACGTGGATATGCGCCTGACCCTGGTGGCGGTGATCCCCTTGCTGCTGATCATGTACGGCGACTACGCCTATGGCAAGGTGATGCACCGGAAATTTTTTGCCAAACAGCGGGCCTTCTCCGAGCTGACAGACCAGGTGCAGGAGGCGGTCAGCGGCATCCGGGTCATCAAGGCATTTGTCCAGGAGCGGCAGGAGCTGGCAGCCTTCGCCCAGGTCAACCGCAAAAACCAGGAGAAGAACATGGACGTAGCCCGTACCCAGGCGCTGTTCCTGCCGCTGCTGGATTTGGTGGTGGGCGTCAGCGGCCTGCTGACGTTGCTGTACGGCGGCTACCTGACCATTGCAGGGGAGATTACCCTGGGCCAGTTCGAGGCATTTAACCTGTACATTGCTATGCTGGTCTGGCCCATGATGGCCGCAGGGGAGTGCATCACCTTCTTCTCCCAGGGCACAGCCAGCCTCAAGCGCATCCAGATGATCCTCTCGGAGAAGCCGGACATCACGGACAGCCCCGCCGCGAGGGATATCCCCAACCTGGGGGGAGAGATTGATCTGGACGGGCTGACCTTCGCCTACCCCGGCAAGGGTACGCCGGCGCTGGAGTCTGTCCGGGTCCATGTGCCGGCAGGCGGCTCCCTGGCAATCCTTGGCCGCACCGGCAGCGGGAAAAGCACCCTGGCCAACCTGCTGCTGCGCCTCTATGACACCCAAAGCGGCATGATCCGCATTGACGGACGCTCTCTCTATGAAATCCCCCTGGCGGTACTGCGGCGGGATATCGCCTATGTGCCCCAGGACAGCTTCCTGTTCTCCGACACCATTGCGGGCAACATTGCCTTTGGCGCGGATGGGAAGGGACGGGAGGATGTGGTCAGGGCGGCGCAGGATGCCTGCATCCACGACAATATTGTGGATTTCCCGGACGGCTATGATACCATGGTGGGGGAGCGGGGCGTCACCCTGTCCGGCGGGCAGAAGCAGCGGTGTGCCATCGCCCGGGCCCTGCTGAAGGATGCACCTATCCTGATTTTGGACGACGCCCTCTCGGCGGTGGACACGGACACGGAGGAACAAATCCTCCACAATTTGCAGGGGAACCGGGCGGGCCGCACCACCATCCTGATCGCCCACCGGATCTCCACCCTTCAGCACGCGGACCATATCCTGGTGTTGGATGAGGGCCGTGCGGCGGAGTATGGGACCCATGAGGAGCTGATGGCCCTGGGCGGGATCTACCGGGGCGTCTATGACAAGCAGCAGCTGGAAAAGCAGCTGCGGGAGGAAGGGGGCGAGGCATCGTGAGCCTGTTTCCAAAGAGGACGGAGGAACCCTCTGATGTCCACTATGAGGGCAACGTGATCCTGCGGATGCTCTCCTACCTGCGGCCCCACGTCGGGAAGATGGCGGTGTGCCTAGCGCTGGTGCTGGTGATTACGGCCCTGGAGCTGTACAAGCCTGTGCTCACCGGGGATGCGATTGACCTGTACATAGCTGGGGACTACGCCCCCGGCGAGGCAGTGGCGGAGCGGTTCCAAGGCGTGCTGATGGCGGCGGCCAAGTATGTGGGGGTGCTCATCGCCCTGTTTATCTGTACGAACCGGATGCAGTTCCTGCTCCAGAAGGTGGGCCAGGATATCGTCTATGAGATGCGCCGGGAGCTCTTCGCCCACATGGAGAGCCTGTCTATGCGGTTTTTCGACCTGACCCCGGTGGGCAAGACCGTCACCCGCATCACCAACGACGTGGAGTCGGTCAACGAGCTATACGCCAATATTTTGGTGAAGCTGTTCCGGAATGTGGTGAAAATTATTGGCCTGGCGGCGGTGATGTTACTGCTGGATGTGCGCATGGCGTTGCTGTCGTTTGTGATGGCGCCGGTGGTGGCGGTGTTGACTGTGGTGTTCCGCACCCTCTCCCGCCGGGCCTACCAGGTGAGCAAGACGCGCCTGACAACCCTGAATACCTTTTTGTCGGAAAATCTCTCGGGGATGAAGGTAATCCAGATCTTCCACCGGGAGAAGGAGAAGTACCAGGAGTTTGCCGGCCACAGCGGGGCGCTCCATCAGGCGTTCCTGCGGGAGATCACCGTGGGTGCGGTCTTCCGGCCTACCATAGTCATGACGTCCACTGTCGCCATGGCAATCGTCATCGCCGCAGGCAGCCACGGCGTGCTGGCGGGGACGGTATCCTTTGGTACGATGTATATCTTTTTGCAGTATATCAAGACATTTTTTGAGCCCATTCAGGATCTGGCGGAGCAGCTGTCCACCCTCCAGTCGGCAGTAGCCTCGGCGGAAAAGATTTTCACCCTGCTGGACGAGAAGCCCCAGATCCATGACAGGGAAACCCCGGCTGTGCTGCCGGAGGTCCGGGGAAGGATCGAGTTCCAGCATGTGTGGTTCGCCTACGACGGGGAGAACTATATCCTCCGGGATGTCAGCTTTGTGATTGAGCCGGGCCAGCGGGTGGCCTTTGTGGGCGCTACCGGGGCGGGTAAGAGCTCTATCCTGAACCTGATTGGCCGCTATTACGATGTGCAGAAGGGGGAAATCCTGATCGACGGTGTGAACGTAAAGGATTTGACCCGGGATCAGATCCGCTCCGCGATTGGCCAGGTACAGCAGGACGTGTTCATCTTCACCGGCGATATCCGCAGCAACATCCGCCTGCGCAACGAGTCGATTGGCGATGAGGCTGTTGAGGAGGCTGCCCGGCGGGTCAATGCCAGCCGGTTCATTGAAAAGCTGCCAGGGGGCTACGGCGAGCCGGTATCCGAGCGGGGTGCTACCTTCTCCGCAGGCCAGAGGCAGCTGCTGAGCTTTGCCCGCACATTGGCCTTTGATCCTGCGATCCTGATCCTGGACGAGGCCACAGCCAACATCGATACAGAGACAGAGCTTTGGATTCAGGAGGCGCTGGAGACGCTGATGGCAGGCCGCACTACGATTATGGTGGCGCACCGCCTGTCCACCATCCAGCACGCAGATAAAATTATTGTGATGCACAAGGGCCGTATCCGGGAAAGCGGAACCCATCAGGAGCTGTTGGACCAGGACGGTATCTACCGGAAGCTGTACCAGCTGCAATTGGCCTAGGTGCTGGGGAATGGCCGGGGAGCCGCCTGTGCGCCGCTGTATGGGCGGCTCCCTTGCCGCTGTGCTGGCAGCCTGTTTCTGCCTCTGCAAAATTTTTCTGGGAAATTTTAAAAAACCTCTTGCAAAATCATCCGACATATGCTATCTTATATAAGCTGACATCAGAAATCAGCAATAAGAGATATCCGGGTGTGGCGAAGTTTGGTATCGCGCTTGAATGGGGTTCAAGAGGCCGCTGGTTCGAATCCAGTCACTCGGACCACCCGAAATCCCTGTAACCG
>JAAWKB010000012.1 GCA_022797115.1 Oscillospiraceae bacterium | reverse complement strand
CCAGGAGGACATCGAGCGGATGCTGGCGGGTGGTATCCCGGAAAGTGAACCTGCTCCCTCCCCCAAGCCGGAGCCTGCTCCTGCTCCGCAGCCCGCCGCGCCGGAACCCCAGCCTGACCCGGAGGAGCTCCAAATTATCAACGTAATGGAGTACCTGGTGGAGCTGAAAGCCCCCCGATATATCAGCATGTTTGGCCTATGTACCTGCCCTCGCTGCATAGCCGATGTCAAGGCGCTGACGTTGACCAACCTCCAGCCATCATATGTTGTGGTGCCCCGCTCCGAGGCCCATGGTATGCTCACCGTATATGAGAGCCGCTTTAACAGCACGGTGTTTGCCCAGCTCACCCGCTCCTGCAAGGTCGTCATGGACAATCCGCGGCACAATCAAAAATTTATGCTGTAATTGTTTCCCGTATCATGTATCCTATAACCCATCAAGCAGAAACCCCGGCCAGCCTTTTACAAATAAGGCTGGCCGGGGTTCTAATTCAATGCATGTAAACCCTGCTTTTATCCCTTGCTTTCCGCTGGGGCGGGAGCCGGGGCATTGTTTACCTCCATCAGCTGCTGCCAGATGGTGTTCACTTCCTCCAGGCACCGGAAATAGGTGTCTGTCAGCTGATCAACAGGGATATTCAGCTCCTCTGCCAGGCTGCCGATCACGGACCAGTCCGCCCGCTCATAGCCGAGAACCAAGTCATACAGCAGGCCGCAGCGGCCCTCGTGATGGAGCAGGGCCTTTTTGACTGGTTCAGCAATAGGGATCTCCGCCAGGATCTCCTCCATCGGGGCGGCAATCAAATGGTTCAACGTTGAGAACATGCCCAGCAGATAGGCATCGTTGCGGCCAATGGGCATCTTCTTGGCAAACTTCATCAGCTCACTGGCGAAGGTTGCGCGGATGAAGGAGAGCTTGAGCAGCTCCTGCTGGCTCTCATCCATCTCCTCCTCGGAGTTATCCGTGCCCATCAGATAGATCCACTGGCGCAGCTGCCCCAGTCCTAGGATCACAATGGCCTGATGAACCTCAGTAGCCCGGTTGCGCAGGGCAAAATAAGCGGAGTTGACAATCTTCAGCAAGCTGTAGGTGAGCGTCGCATCCATGGAGATAATCTGCTCGATTTCGTCCACCGACGGCTCATCCTGGGTGATCGCCACCATCAGGCGGAAGAAGTTGCTCTGGAGGTAGCTGCTGGAGTGGACGGCGGTGAACATCTGCTCCGCCACATAGCGGCCCTCCATCGCGTCCACCTCCATGATGAACGCCTTCTGGTAGAGGGTTTCGTCGTCGATCCCTGTGGCGACACAGCGTTTGCCCATGCTGTGGGCCAGCTCCACAATCGCGCGGATGCTGGAGTCCTTGGTGGAGCGGAAGTTGATCATAATATAATCAAAGCGGTCAAGGATAGAGATATACCGCGGGGAAAACTGGAACTCATTGACCGCCACCTTGTACCCCTCTTTGGAGTACCGCTCCACAAAGCGCATGGCCAGGGGATGGATAATTACATTGTCATCCACTTGGATGACCAGGTCACTGGGGTTGAAGAGCTTTGGCGTCTGCTTCATCAGGAGGTTGACCGTAAAATTCATGAAATGGGTCGCTCCTCTGAACGCCCTGTCTGTATTCTGGGTAAGGAAGTTATAGACAGCGCCCGCCACCGCATGGTCCTGATTGCCCTTTTCCCCGTTGTCATAGGCGCTGTCTTCCCCATCGTAGCGGATTTCATAGCCCAGCACCTTGCCATGCAGATCCTTGATTGGCTGCCGGACAACGTACCTGCCTGCGTTTTGATTCGCCATCATACCCCTCCTTCTCCTACTTGGCGGCCTGCGCCGCCTGATCCGCCTTTACCAGCAGATGATCCATCACATCCACCAGATGCCCGATCTCCGGCTTGGTCAGCTGCTCGTCAGCTCCCAGCTCCCGGCCCTTGATCCGCATCTCATCACTGATAAGGGAGGAAAAAATAATCAGCGGAATTTTCTGAAAACGTGCGCTGTCCTTGACCAGCTTGGTCAGCCGGTGGCCGTCCATCTGGGGCATCTCAATATCTGTGATAATCAGCGCTACCCGGCTGGACAGATCCTCTACAGCCGGCAGGGCGGAGAGTGCTTCCCACAGCTCCCGGCCATTGGAATACATCTGCAAATTGACATACCCCGCCTTCTTCAGGGAGCTCTCGATCATCTTCGAGAGCAGCACGGAGTCCTCTGCCACCCAGATCGGCCGGTCATTGCGGCTGCGGGGGCCAAGGCTGTCAATCTCTTCGATCTGGATGGAGGTCTCCGGGGCGATCTCCGCCACAATACGCTCAAAATCCAGAATACTGACCAGGTCCTCGCCGCACTGGGCGATACCGGTGGCCACGCCGTCCGCGCCGCCGGAGACCGTCTTGTCGGGCTTCTGGATATCCGTCCAGGAGATCCGGCTGATGCGCACCACGCTGTGGACACGGAAAGCGATGAACATCTTGTTGAAATTGGTGATGATAAAAATATCCTTGGGCCCCTTCTCGCTCTCCACACCGTTGAGGTATTTCGGCAGGTCCACCACCGTCAGCACGGTGTCCCGGGGCTTGAAGATCCCTTCCACCGCCGGATGGGCATGGGGCATGGGCTTGACCGGCGCAGAGATCATGATCTCCCTGACCTTTGCCACATTGATGCCGTACAGGTTCCCGCCGATGGTGAACTCCATGATTTCAATCTCGTTGGTCCCAGACTCCAACAGGATCTTCTCCTTGTGCATCTCAGCCATGATTAACACTCCTATCTACAATAAAATTTCCCTCTTTGCCGCCAGGTCAGAACAGGACGTCCTGCCTGCCGTAGGACCGGATGCAGCCCTGGCCGCTGACCACGTCAAATAGCAGGGTGCGGGCCACCGTGCCGCCCACGTCCTCTGCCATGAGGCGGATTCCCTCTTTGCGCAGAACCGTGTGAACGCTCTCAATATTCCGCTGGCCGATGTTGCCCAGATTGCCGCCTGTGACCTCGAACATCTTGGCCCCGCCGGCGATTTTTACCGTAATCCTCTTTCTGGAGGCCCCCATCGCCTCCATCTGGCGCAGAGTTTCCCGAATCCCGGTATCTGCGTACTTCATTGGGTTTTTCCGGCCCGTCTCCAGGTTCAGGGGCAGCATAACGTGGAGCAGCGCCCCGATATGCGTCATAGGATCATGGAAACACAGACCGATGCAGGACCCAAGGGCGTAGGTAATCAGGATGCCAGACCCTTTGGCGATTTTCATGTCCGCAATCCCGACTGTGATCTTCTCGCTCATTCTGTAACGCCTAGTTTCTTCAGCAGGAAATTCAGGGAGCGGATGTCCGGCGAGAGCAGCAGGCGGCAGGGGACCTCCTGGTTCTCGCACACAAAATTCCCGCCAATAGTCATCAGATAGTCGCTCATTCCACCATACTCCGCCATCGGGACAGACAGGATCGCCCCCTGCATGTCCACGGCGAATGCCGGTACGGTCAGGTTCACTGAGATATCCGAAAGGCCGGAGAACGCGTTGATAAAGGTGGAGATCATGATATTCCCCACCTCCACCAGGGTGGACCGGCCCAGCTCGTCAAGCTGGTCATAGCTGGTAATCGACATATTCATCATATGCTCGAGCACCATGTTGACAAAGCCTATCTGCTGCACAGAGAGCATGATGCCGTTCATCTGGCCGCCCATGCCCACCAGGACGCCAGCAGTCACCTGCTCCGGGCCGCCAATCCACTCGATGGCCTCGTTATACCCCATAATGCGCACCTCCGGCAGGGTGATGCGCACCTCCCGGCCCAGCATCTGGCTGAGGGCCGTAGCGGCATTGCCAGTGCCAATGCTGCCGATCTCCCGGAGTGTGTCAATCTCCAGGGAGCTCAGCTGGTCAAAGCTCTTAATTGCCATAGTTTACCCCTCCGATCAGCCTCTTAGACCATTAATTGTTGTCTCAATCTCATCTGATGTCTGCATCATTTTCAGCGCATAGCCGAAAGCGCGCTGAGACTCAATGACCTTGATGAACTCCTGGGTCAGATCAACATTGCTCATCTCCAGCAGGCCGTGCTTGACCTCGCCGGTGCCCAGATACAGCTCCCCATTGCGCTCCGTGGCCAGGAAACGGGAGCTGTCAGCGTGCAGCATCCCCTCGTGGATCGCAAAGTCAAACACGCCAATGTCCAGCGGCGCGTCCTTGTTCTCCGGGTCAATGACGATAAAGTTCCCCTCCGGGTCCAGCACACACCGGCCCTCGTTGTCGCTCAGCCGCCACTCGGAGGTGAGCTGGGGTTCCTCCCCGTCCTCCCCCGGCTCCGCCCCCTCTTCCGGGGCGATCCAAAACTGGGCCATCATGAAGGAGCCGTCCCGGGTGTAGGAGATCTCCTGCTTAGCGATGTCGTACAGGGCGAAGAAGCCGTCGCCGTTGATGGCATAATCAAACCTGCGGCCGGTGTCCATGTAGCCGTTGGTACCGAAATCCACCGTAGCCTGAATCATCCGGGTGCCCGTGCCCTTGGGCAGCTGCTCGTTGTCGATGCCGGTGACATTCCGGTTCATCAGCTCACCGAAAGCCGCCTTTTCCGCCCGGAACCCCTGGGTATTGACGTTGGCGATGTTGTTCGCCTGAACGCCCATGCGCAGGTTCTGCTGATATGCGCCTACCGCAGCGCTGTAAAAGGACATATTCATAGCGCATCAAGCCTTTCTTTCCATTATAAGCAGAGGGAGCTTATCTTTTCCCGCCAAAGGTACCGGATCAGCCCAGACGGCCCAGCTCCGTGGTGGCCCGGGTGATGACCTGGTCATAGATCTGCGTCACCTGCGCCGCGCTCTGGAGGGCGCGCTGGGTCGTTATCATGGCAACCATCTCCTGGACCATGTTGACGTTGGACCGCTCCACCATCTTGTGGTGGATCACGTAGTTGTTGCTGAGAGCTGCGCCGTTGCCAACAAAGAGGCCCCGCGCGTTGTGCTCAAGCGCCTCGTTGTCCGGGAAAGCGTACACGCCCAGGGTGGCGAGATAGGTACGGTTATCATCGCTGTACAGGGCGCCGGTCTTATCCGCGTAGAGGTTGTCGGTGGGCAGCTGGATGGGCTGGCCCTGGTTATCAAGCACCTGCCCCTGTCCGGCCAGACACAGGAAACCGTTGTCGTCCAGGGTGAAGCAGCCGGCCCGGGTGTAGCCGATCTCGCCGTCCCGTGAGATGGCGAAGTAGCCGTCCCCCTCAATGGCGAAGTCCAGCGGCAGGCCCGTATCCTCCAGGGAGCCCTGGTCGAAATCGGTGTAAAGCTCACTGGGGGCCAGGATATAGCTCTGCTGGCCCAGCTCGCTGGTCTGGGTCTTATCCTTGTTGCCCACCCGGCTGATCATCACCTCCTGGAAAGTGCTGTCGGTATACCGGTCCGCCTTGTAGCCTGCGGTGGAGATGTTGGTCATGTTGTTGGCCACCACATCCAGCCGCCTGCCCTGGGAGAGCATACCAGAGGTCAAATTGTAGAACCCTTTGAACATAGCAGAGAACTCCTCTCATTCTTTACGGCGTTTTACTTCTCTCCGTTCATGTAGCGTTTCATATACAGCTTCAGCTTCTGGATGGCCCGGGAGTGGATCTGGGAGATGCGGGGCTCTGTGACCTCCATCACCTGGGCGATTTCCTTCATGCTGAGGTTCTTCTTGTAATACAGGGACACGACCAGCTGCTCATTCTCCCGCAGGGAGGTAATGCCGTCGGTCAGGGTGTCCAAAAGCTCCTGGCGCAGCAGGGAATCCTCCGGACGGCTGCCCGCTGCGCTGTCGGGCACATCCAGGCTTCCCTGGTCCTGGTCGTCAAACAGGGAATCCAGGGACAGCACGTTGCACAGTGCGGAGTTGGCAAGGTCCTCCTGGTACTGCTTCGAGCTCACGCCCAGGCGTTGGGCGATCTCCTCGTCTGTGGGGTACCGGCCCAGCTCCGCGAACAGCTCCACGCTGGCCTGATCGATCTCCCTGGCTTTCCGGCGCACACTGCGGGGGACCCAATCCTGACGGCGGGCCAGATCGATCACCGCTCCCCGGATGCGTTTGGAGACAAAGGTCTCAAATTTGATCCCCTTGTCAGGATCAAACTTGTCAATTGAACCCACCAGGGCCAGCACGCCCTCGTTGATGATGTCGTCCACCTGGGCGAAGCTGGAGTAGACCCCCCGCACCTGGAGCGCGATGCTTTTCACCAGGCCCACGTAACGCAGGGCCAGGGGCCATTTCAGTTCCTGGCTGCCGGTACTCTTATAGAGCAGGAGCAAATCCTCCTTGCTCATGGCGTCCAGCTCCTCCTGGGTGTAGGGGATTGCTGTGTCCCGAAGGGCCTGGTTCCCCCCGCCGCTCATACCGAGGCCGCCTTTCTCTCTGGCCGGCCTGCGGCCTCACGCGACAGGGTAATGTTGCCCAGGGACTGGATCTGCACGTCACTGGTGATCTCATTGAAGGCCAGAACATACAGGTTGGGATAGAACTGGGAGAGCATCCGGCTGAGATAGATGCGGATCACTTGGCTGGTCAGCACGATGGGGGTTTGGCTGAGGTCGTTGAACTTTTTGATGTACTCCGCCAGCTGGGTAATAATTTGCTGCATCAAATCCGGCCCCATTGCCAGATAGATGCCCTGCTCGTTCTTGCTCAGGGACGAGATAACGCGCTTTTCCACCTCGGCGTCCAGCGTAACCACCCGCAGCTGGCCGTGTTCGCAGAAACGGCGGGTGATGGTGCGGCTGAGGGCGGCACGGATGTTCTCCGCCACCATATCCAGATCCTTGGTAGTCGCCAAGGCGTCCGCAGCGGTCGCAAGAATTGTGCCCAAATCCCGGATGGGAACCCCCTCCCGGAGGAGGTTGCGCAAAATGCGCTCCAGGTTGGCGTAGGTGAGGACATTGGGCACCGTCTCCTCCACCACCTCAGGGGCGGTGCGCTTGAGGTTCTCCACCAGCTGGATCACCTCCGACCGGCCCAGCAGCTCGTGGGCATGGCTGCGGATGACCTCGCTGAGGTGGGTCTGCATGACGGAGAGCGGGTCAATGACGGTGTAGCCGTAAATCTCAGCCATCTCCTTGTTCTCCGGCAAAATCCACCGGGAGGGGATGCCGTAGGCTGGCTCAACGGTCTCGATGCCATCGATCTCACCAGTGGGGTTGCTGGGCTCCAGGGCCAGGAAGTAGTCCACCAGGATCTCGCCCCTGGCCACCTCCTCGCCCTTGATCTTGACGATATACTGGTTTGTCCCCAGGGCCGAGGAATCGTGGAAACGGATGGAGGGGATGACGAAGCCCATATCCTGGGCGTATTGGCGGCGGAAAAGGGCGTTGCGGCCAATCAGCTTGCCGCCGCTGTTCTCATCCACCATGGGGATGAGGCTGTATCCAAACTCCATTTCGATGGGGTCCACCGTCAGGAGGCTGTAGACATTGTTGATATCCTTATAGAAATCGGTTGCGCTGGGTTGAGGCGTCTCCTCCACAGGGACTGCCGCCGCTGCCACAGCCTCCGCCTCCTTGCGGGTCATCTGGCCGCTGATATACCAGCCGCCAACCGCCAGGCCAACGCCTACGATCAACAGGGGGATGTGGGGCGTACCGGGGATCAGGCCCAGCAGGGCAATAACGATACCAGCCGTGAGGATGGCCCGGGGCTGGCTGCCGAACTGGTGGACCACGTCGTCATTGAGGCTGCCGTCGGAGACGGTACGGGTGACCACCATGGCGGTGGCCGTGGAGATCATGAGGGAGGGGATCTGGGAGACCAGGCCGTCACCGATGGTGGCAATGGCGTAGACGTTCCACACGTCCTGCACGCCGGCAAGGCTGCCCATAATCAGTCCGCCCACCAGGTTGATGGCGGTAATAATCAGTGACAGGGTGGCGTCACCCTTGACAAACTTGGTGGCGCCGTCCATAGCGCCGTAGAAATCGGCTTCCTTCTGAATCTTGGCGCGGCGGGCCTTGGCGCCCTGCTCGTCGATCAGGCCGGATGAGAGGTCGGCGTCAATGGCCATCTGCTTACCGGGCATGGCGTCCAAGGTGAAGCGGGCGGCCACTTCGGACACACGCTCCGCGCCCTTGGTGACGACGATCATCTGCACCAACACGATAATCAGGAAGATGATAATACCCAGTACGATGTTCCCCTGGGCGATCATCAAACCGAAGGATTTAATCACGCCGCCGGCATCGCCGTTGTTGCCCAGGATGGCCCGGGTGGTGGACACGTTCAGTCCCAGCCGGAACAGCGTGGTAATCAGCAGCAGGGATGGGAAGATAGAAAAGTCCAGAGCGTCCGCCACGGTCATGGTGATCACCAGAATCAACATGGACAGGGAGATGTTGACCACCAGCAGCACATCCAGCAGGATCGTAGGCAGGGGCACGACGATGAACAAGACAACAATGACCACTGCCAGTGCTATGCCGTTTTGGAAAATTCGCCTCATGGGCACCGTCCTTTCCGATTGAGAAAAGCCCTTTTGTCTAGGGGCTGTATGGGAACGCCCCAGCAGGGGCGGCTGTTTTCCAGTTTATATGCGGGGATATTAGGGGGCTGCCTGATCCAGCTTGAGCACATAGACCAGGATTTCAGCTACCGGCCCGTAGAATTCCGGTGGGATCTCCCGGTCCAGGTCCGTGTCCGCGAACAGGGAGCGGGCCAGGGGCACGTTTTCTACAACAGCGACCTGGTTCTCCTCAGCCACCTTGACAATCCGAAGGGCCAATTCATCCAGGCCCTTGGCGACCACCACCGGCGCATCGTCGCGGTCCGGCTTGTAGCGCAGGGCCACAGCCACATGGGTGGGGTTACGGATGACCACATCCGCGTCCGGGACCTGCTGCATCATACGCTGCTGGGCCCGGCGGCGCTGGATCTCCTTGATTTTGCCCTTGACCTGGGGGTCGCCCTCGGTCTGCTTATACTCCTCCTTGATCTCCTGCTTGGACATGCGCAGCTGCCGCTCATAGTCCCACCACTGGTAGAAGTAGTCGGCGCCAGCCAAGGCCGTAAAGGCGATCACCACCTGAAGGATCAGGGAGACGATGTCGTCGAAGAGGATGGCGCAGGACTGGCTCAGCTCCATATCCAGGAACCGGGCGAAGCCGATTACCACGCCTTGGAAATAGTTGAAAATCAGATAAAGCAGGATCGTGATCTTGAGGATGCCCTTGAGCGCCTCGACCACGCTGCGCATGGAGAAAAGCCGTTTAAAGCCCTGTAAGGGGCTGATCCGGTTAAACTTCGGCTTCAGGGATTCAGTGGATACCAGCAGTCTGGTCTGCGCAAAGGTTGCCGTGACGGCCAGAAGGGCCGTGACACCCAGGAAGGGGCCCGCTACTATGAGGAGCGTCACAATGCATTTGACCAGCAGCTCCCGCAGGATCGTGGGGAGCATCCCGGCGTAGCTCTCGCCGATATAGGTGAAGCAGGTCCCGAACAGGCTCTCCGCCTGCTCGACTACGATGCCGCTCATGACCTTGAGCATCGCCAGACTGCCCAGGAGGGTGGCAACGGACACAACGTCCTTACTCATCATGACGTTGCCCTTTTTCCGTTCGTCCCTTCGCTTTTTTGGTGTTGCTTTTTCGGTTTTGGAATCGCCGGCCACCGATGGGTTCCCCCCTTTGCCGTGCCGTCCCGGCCCTGGCGGGCCGGGTCCGCTATCCTGCCATCAACGGCAGCATACTCTGGAGCGCACGCAGCATCCTTGTCTCCAGCTCCAGCAGGTATTCGCTGAAGGGCGTGAGCAGGATCAGCAGCAGGCTCAGGCCAATGATGACCTTCAGCTCGATGTTGATGGCAAAGACATTGATCTGCGGGATCACCTTCATGAGGATACCCATACCCACCTGGCCCAGCAGCTCCGCCGCCAGAATCGGCATACAGAGCTTGATGGCCATGACTGTGCAGTCAATAAAGATCTCCAGTACTGCCGCATAGACGGACTCCCCAAAGGCGACTGCACCGAAGGGGATGACCTGGCCGGAGCACAGGATAATCCGCAGCAGGGTGTGGTGGCCGTTGGCCGCGAAAAACAGCAGGGTCATCAGGATATTGAGCAGCGTGGCAGTAACCGAAATGGATGACTGGCTGCCTGGGTCGTAGGTCTTGCCCATGCTCATGCCCATCTGTGTGTCGATGGTCTCGCCGCTCAGCAGAGGGATATAGAAGAATACGTTCATCACCAGTCCCAGGATATACCCCAGGCCCATCTCCAGCAGGAAATGGACCGCCATCTCCAGGACTGTCCCCGGTACCTCCGGGCGGTAGGCCGTCATAGAGAAGGTCGCGGCGGACAGCAGCAGGATCAGGCCGCTTTTGATGAGGCCAGGGATACTCTGCCGACCGAACATGGGGTTGAAGAGGACAAATCCGCTCATCCGGGCCAGGATCATCATAAACAGGGTCAGCTCCGCCCAATCCAAAGCCCCGCCTCCTAACTCACCATCAGCGCAAAGAGGCTCCTTGCGTAGTCCAGGAGGGTCTCCATCATCCATCCGCCGCCCACCAGCAGTACGATGACTACTACGGTCAGCTTGAAGATGAAGGAGAGGGTCTGCTCATGGATCTGGGTGACTGCTTGGAAGATCGCCAGCAGCACGCCTACCAGCATACTCAGCAGCAGCATGGGGGCGCACAGCTTGATCACTACCCAGACGCCCTCCCGCATCAGCTCCGTCATCATGACAGTATCCATCGCTCACCGCCCCCTCTCAGTTGATTCCCCGCACCAGCGTGGAAAACAGCAGCTGCCATCCATCCAGCAGGATGAACAGGAGGATTTTAAAGGGGGTGGATATCATGGACGGCGGCAGCATGATCATGCCCATGCTCATCAGGGTCGAGGAAACGATGATATCAATGAGCATAAAGGGGATATACAGCAGGAACCCGATCTCAAAGGCCGCCTTCAGCTCTGTCGTGACAAAGGCGGGCACAATCACCAGCATGGATAGCTCCCCTGCGTCGTCCAGGCTGGCCGGAGGCTCTGTGTTGGAGATCTCGCAGTAGAGCTCCAGGCTGGAAATCGTTGTGTTGTCCAGCATAAAGCTTTTGAGCGGGTCCTGAGCCCGGTCAAAAAATTCCTCCTGACTGATCTCCCCGGCCACATAGGGGTCGTAGGCATCTGTGCGGATGCTGTCCAGAGTTGGCGTCATTGTGAACAGCGTCAGCATCAGCGCCATCCCCACCAGAACCATATTGGGCGGGGTCTGCTGGGTGCCCATGGCGGTGCGCAGGAAGGAGAAAACCACCACATACCGGGTGAAGGAGGTCATCATGACCACCAGTGACGGCAGCAGCGTAAGGACTGTCGTCAACAGTAAAATGTCCAGCATCTGGACGCTGCCGCCATTGACATTGATGATCGCGTCTGTCACAGGTCTGATCCTCCTCTCAGATTACTTTTTTTCCCGGAATTTCCGCAGTATGTCGCCAAAACCCGGGTATTGATTCCCATCCAGGACATCTGAGGGGGGAGACCACAGCGCCCCCTCCTCCTCCGTCAGTTCGGCCAACAGGGAGAGTCCGGAGGGAGAACTGCCAATGACAAAATACCGGCCAGCGGCCTGGACCACCAAAAGGGCCTGGTCCCGGCCCACCGGCAGCCGCTCCAATACGCGCATCTGCCGGCTGGCCGGCGCAGCGCCGAACCGGAGGGACAGGCCTGTACCGGCCCAGCGGGTAACCAGGTAGCACGCGCCTAAAACCAGCAGCAGGACCAGCAGAATACCCAGCAGGGAAAGCAGGTCCCGGGGCATCAGGGCTCGCCTACGATGGAAGTAACGGTCTTGAGCACGCGCTCACCCTTGAAGGGCTTGACAATGAAGTCCTTTGCGCCGGAACGGATGGCGTCGATGACCATGGTCTCCTGGCCCATGGCGGAGCACATGACCACGTTTGCGCCGCCATCGGCAGCGCGGATGGCCTTGAGGGCCTCCAGGCCGTCCATGTTGGGCATGGTGATATCCATGAGCACCAGGTTGGGCTTCAGGGAGTTGTATTTCTCCACGGCATCCGCCCCGTCTACCGCCTCATGAAGATCCGTATACCCGGCCTTGCTGAGCGTGTCCTTGATTACCTTCCGCATGAAAGCGGCGTCGTCTACCACTAAAATCTTAGCCATTACAATACACCCTTTTCCTTCTTAAAATATAGTTATTTCATACTGGCCCTTAAAATTTTGCCAGTTCATTGATGTCGGGTTTCTGGAGGATCTCTGTAATACGGATGCCGAAGTTGTCGTCGATGACCACCACGTCGCCCCTGGCGATGCATTGGCCGTTGACAAGCAGGTCCACTTGGTCTCCCGCCAATTTGTCCAGCACCACCAGCGAACCCTTGGAGAAAGCGACGATGTCCTGGATCTTCCGGCGCGTACGGCCGATCTCTACAGCCACCTCCAGGGAGACGGACATGATGAGATCCAGATTCTGCCGCTGCTCCTGCGGGAGTGCGTTCTCCGGGTTCAGATCCGGCATACTCGCCGTTTTGGCGTTGATCATCTTCGGCTCCGGCGGCTGCTGCGGCTGGGGCGGGTACATATAGTAGGGCGGATACATGGGCGGATAGGGGTATCCGCCCTGCCCGGGAACCTGGGGATAGGGCGCGCCGCCGGGAGGCGCCTGATAGTAGGGGGGCTGGCCCGCCGCCGGCTGCCCTGCCGGCATCTGCTGGGGCGGGGGCGTCTGCGCTGCCGCCGGTGCAGGAGCCGGCGTTGGCGCGGGGGCCGGGGCAGGTTCGCTGTCTGCGCCGCCGGCAAGCAGGCGCTCGATCTCCTCCTGGCTGAGCGTACCGCCGCTCCCGGAGGGCTCCGGCGCAGGCGCCGGAGTGGGGGCGGGGGCAGGGGGCGGCGGGGGGGCACTGTCGGTGGCCCCCTCGTTATCCAGGTCAATCCCAAAGCCGCTCACCAGCTCCTGAACCAGCTCCACGCTCATCACGTTCATGAACTCGCTCTCAACGATCCCCTCAATGCTCAGCTTAAAGCTGACTACAACCACGGGGCCCGTCTGCACAGGGAAGTGTTCACGCCGCACCTTATCCAAGTCGTCCATCTCGAAGGACTCAGGGGTGGAAATGTTCACCATACGGCCCAGCAGGTCCGACAGGGCCGTAGAGGCCGCGCCCATCATCTGGTTCATGACCTCGCAGACTACGCTGACACTCAGCTCGTCCAGTTGGAACTCCTCATCCTCCGTTTCCGAGCCAAGGAGGATATCCACGATGGCTTTCACATCGCTGCGCTTGAGCATCATGATATTGCTGCCTTCAACACCGCAGACGTACTTGATCTCTACGCCCACGGCCGGCTCGATTTCCCCCAGGGTGAAATCCTCCGCATTGACAACTCTGACCGTAGGCGTCGTGATGTCTACACGGTGATCCAGCATGTTGGACACCGCTGTGGCGGAGGAGCCGAGGCTGATGTTCATGATCTCTCCGATGGCGTCAATGACCATCGGGCTAAAAATAGTATCTCCCATCCGGTTCCGCTCCTTTAAGCCTTAATGTATGTCTCACCGATTTTCACGGCCTTCTGCTTGTTGTAGACCCCCATACGGCCGTCAAACCAGCGGCGGCCTCCGATATTCAGGAAAATGGGCGTATCCTTGGGCTGCTTGATATTCACCACGTCTCCCACGTTCAGATGGTAGATGTCGCTGAGCAGCAGATGCGTCCGTCCCAGCTCCGCTATGATTTCCAAATCTGTGTCGCGCAGGGAGTCGAAAATTTCCTCCGACTTATCCTCCCCGCTGGTGCGTCGGGTGTTGTTCTTGCCGATCTCTGCAAAAATATTGGCCAGCATCACGCCGGGCAGGCAGATGCTCATGCGGCCGCTGCTGTTGTTGGGGAAATTGATCTGGATTCCCACGATCACCACGGTCTCATCAAAGCCGATGAGCTGGACCATGGTGGGGTTGACCTCTGTGCGCACGTACTCGAAGTCGATACTCATATAGTTTTCCCAGCTTTGGCCGAGAACCTCCATCAAATCCGACATCAAGTCTGCATACATCTTCAGCTCTACATCCGTCAGGTTGTACTCCGACTCCAAGCTGTCGTCCGGCTCCCCTTCGCCGCCCATCAGGCGGTCCATCATAGTCAGCAGGACGGTGGTGTCCATATGCACCAGAATCGGCGTTTCCTCCTGGAGCGCCTCCTGATCGATCTTCACCAGGGCCAGCACATCGCTGTCCCGCAGCGCGTTGGAGAATTCGTTGTAGCGCTGCTCCTCCACGCTCTCCACCGCGATCTCACAGGTGGAGTGGAGCATTGCGTTGATACGGGAATTGATGACGCGGGAATAGTTCTCAAAAATGCTGTTGAGCATCTTGAGCCGGTCCTTCGTGAACTTGCGCGGGCTATAGAAGTCGTACTTCCGGTATTTCTTTTCCGAAGATTCCTCTGCCGGAGCGTCGAGATCCATTGCCCCGCTTTGGGCCGCCGCCAGCAGCGCGTCAATTTGACTTTGTGATAAGACTTCTGCCATATTGTCTCCTCATTCCGGGTAATGGATTCATACACGGTCATCGTATCGCCGCGCCGCCGCGCTTACGGCTGGGTTACAGCCGGGAGGGGGGCATCGGCGGGAAGCTCCCCTTCCGCGCCCGGCTGGCTCTGGCCGGTCTCAGTATAATACTGCGCTACGCTGTCAGAGAGCGCGTCTTCCAAATCCTCGCCTGTGATAATCAGCTCTACGCGCCGGTTCTTGGCCCGCTCGCTCTCCACATCGTTAGGCGCCACCGGCCGCCACTGGCCGTAGCCCAAGCTGATCAGCCGGGCCGGGTCCAGCACATCGCTGTGCTCCAGCAGGTACACCAGCACTTCGTTTGCGCGGTTGCTGGCTAGGGTGCGGTCCTTCCGGGCGTTATAGGTATTTGAGAGGGCCGTGGCCGTATGGCCGAGGACCCGGATCTCATTGATATAAGGGGCCGCCTGCTCCAAGGCAGGCAGGATGGCGTCCAAAGCTGCCTGCCCTTCCTTGCGCAGGGCGTATCGGTCGCCGTCAAAAAAGAGGGAGTCGCTGAAGGAGATGAACACCATCCCGTCGCCCTCGCTGACAGTGATGGACGCGCTGTCCTGCTGCGCGGCGTACTCAGCGATATACTCGTAGAGGGTATCGAACACCTCATTGATCTCGTTTTGTGTCATGGGCATGTCGTTGCCGCCCCCCAAATTCTGTTCGCCTTCCGGTCCCTCCGGGGCGTCGTCATTCAAGGCCGCATTTTCGTTGAAGCTCTTGACCACCCACATCCACTTCTGCTCGTCGATGCTGGAGATCGAGTAGAGCAGGACGAAAAAGCACAGCAGCAGCGTAACCATGTCGCCATAGGTGTCCATCCAGTTTGCGCCGCCCCCGCCGCTCTTTTTCTTTTTAAGAGACGCCATAATGGGCCTCCTCTCGATTTCTCAGAACACGCACGGTAATCCTTACTCCTTCTTGGCCTTGCCGCCGTCGTCGCGCTGGCGCTGGGAGACGAAGGTCAGCAGCTTCTCCCGCAGGAACTTGGGGTTTGCGCCCGCCTGGATGGACATAATGCCCTCCACAATGATAAGCTTACAGAGGACCTCCTCCTCGTCGCGCTCGCGCAGCTGCGAAGCAATGGGCCCGAAGATCATATGGGCCAGTACGCAGCCGTACAGGGTGGTAATCAGGGCGGTACCCATGGCCGCACCGATGTTTCCCGCGCCGCCGGAATCCATATCCATGCCCTTGAGCATGTTAATCAGGCCCACTAGCGTACCGACCATGCCGAAGGCCGGGGCCACGGAGCTGCCCTTGTCGTACATCCCCGCGCCGGCCTCATGGCGGGCGGAGGACTGCTCGATATCGTTCATCATAATTTCGCGGACCTGGTCGGCGTCGTTATTGTCCACGATCAGCATGATACACTGCTTAAAGAACGGGTTTGTCTGGGCGTTGCCCTTTTCCTCCAGGGCCAGCAGGCCGTTCTTTCTCGCCACCTGAGCCAGCTCGACCAGCTCGTCAATAATTGCAAGGGGGTCGTTGCCCTTGGTGTTCATAAGTACCTTGAAATGCTTGGGGATATCCTTCAAAGCGCCGCCAGGGAAGGATGCCACCATGACCGCAAAGGTACAGCCGATGGTGATAAAAATACTCGCGCCGTCTATGAAGTTTTTCAGCTGTGTCGGGTCCAGGAACGCGCCGCTGGCGCTGCCCTGCATCATACCAACGACCATGACCAAGAAAGCGACTGCTACACCGATGATATACAGAATATTCATACTTCACACCCGTTTTGCTCCCGCAGCGGGAGTTGTTTTCCAATTTATACGGGGCGCATTCGACCGATGTTGAGGTCGGGGATGGGCCGCGCGGGACCCGCTCCCCGCCGCCTCAGCATCCCTCAAATGCGTCCCCCTCTTCACAGAGCGTCAGCGCTTGTCCCAGACCGTAATCGCACGGTGGACGTCCTGTACCTTTGCGTTGTACTCCTGAATTTTTTTGATGATGACATCTGGCTCCTCTTTCACGATGAAGTAGTCCCGGTTCATCATCACAATCTTCGATTCGGGGATCATCTCAATGCTCTCAATCTGGTTATGATTGAGCAGGAACCGCTCGTTGTTTCTCTTGGTCAGGACAATCATGGCACTCTCCTTTCATCTCTCCCCCGGCCGCTGCCTTGCGGCCGGGGGCTTTGGGGCATCAATAGTTAGTAGGGACTGCCGGCAGGCTTAGCCTTACCGCTTCATATTAACCAGCTCTTCGAGCATGGAGTCGGTGACTGTGACGATGCGGGTGTTGGCCTGATAGCCGCGCTGGGTCAGGATCATGTTGGAGAACTCTGTTGCCACGTCCGCGCCGGACATCTCCAGGCCGCCATTCTTGATCTCAATGCCGCTGCCCAGGCCGATGGCATCGGCAGTGGCGGGGGAGCGGGTATCCTCGCCCTCCCCAACAACCGTCTGGTTGTTCAGGAACTTGTTCTCCAGAACGCCGCCTACGCCGCTGACGCTGATATCGCCCGCGCCCTCCATGGCCTTGTAATAGGGCCCGTCGACGTGGGTCACGCCGTCGGGGGAGGCCACGTTGGCAATGGCTGCGTAGCCGACTACCACGCTCTGGCCGTTGTCGCAGGTACAGGTGATGGCGCCCTGCTTGTTGATGGACAGGTTCTTGACGCTGATGACCTTGTCGTTGGTGTTGGGGATGGGGATCTTCTTGATCACTGCATCCGGTATATTTCCGTATGTTACCGTATTCGTGCCGTCCGCTCCCGGCTCTGACGTTTCAATCGGCCGGCCGATACCGCCATCCGCATTGAACTTTGTCGGATCGAATTTACCCGTGTCATCAACATAATCTTTAAGATTCTCCGCCAGGGAGACATTCACTCTGGCGTCATTTGCACCGGTAGCCGTGCTGAGCATCCCGTAGACCGGGTCTCCCACAGTCCAGTTGTAGGTATCGCCATCTTTGCCGCCGTTCGCATCGGTGGGGACATCCGCCGCCAGGGGCAGGCGCAGGGGCACCAGCTGGGTGCTGATCATGGTCGGGCCGACGTTCTTGCCCTGCTGCTTCGCCTCTTCGATCTGCTCGTCGGTCAAGGTGGGGTCATAATCCGGGTTGTATACCGTAGCGTAACCATAGAGCACGTTGCCGTTGCGGTCGCAGATATATCCTTCAGGGTCCTTCCAGAAGTTGCCCACGCGGGTGAGCAGGGGCTTGCTCAGATCCTCCGCGCTGTTGATGTTCAGGTTCTTGTCGCCCACCAGGAAGAAGCCCTCGCCGCCAATCATGCAGTCCAGGCCGAAGCCGGTGGGGTTGTAGGTTCCGGGGGTCATGTTCAGGTCAATGGACCCGATGGAGGAACCGTAGCCGATCTGGGAGGGGTTGTTGCCGCCGGTGGTGACGCCGCCGTCGCTGCCGGACTTGCTGGAGGCATAGATCGACTCCTGGAAAGTCATCCGCTGGGCCTTGTAGCCGGCGGTGTTCACGTTTGCAATGTTGTTGCCGATTACGTTCAGGTTTGCCATGTGGGTCTTGAGGCCGCCAATGGCGGCATACATTGCTCCGGTCATGTAATCATTACTCCTTTTTTTCCTCTGGCGCCGCCGTCCCCCCGCCAATCGGGCGGAGGGGCAAAGCATCCTGTAGAGGTCCTGCCCTTTCTATTTCAGAAGCACGGCGCCGTCAATGTTGGTGAAAATATTCTCCTGCATCTCCTCCTGGGACATGGTGGTGATCACCCTCCCATGGGGGACGTTGATGATAAACGCACGGGTAGCGTCAAAGGCCAGGATATTGGTTGCGCCCTTGGCCTGGGCCCGCTCCACAGAGTCGGTCAGCTGGCCGATCAGCGCCGGCGTCACCTCAATGCCCCGCTCCTCTGCCCGCGTCATGGCGTGTTTTGAGAACGCGATGGAAAAGCTCTCTTCTGCTGGGGCCGCTGCCTTGCCAAGCTCCCGCTGGAGCATTGCTGTAAACCGGCTTCCCGCCTCCCTGCGGCTGACCGGCTGGATCTGCTCCACCTGGTTTGCCTTTTGTACAGGCTGTATGGGAGAGATTCTTTCGATCATGATGTCGTCCATCCTTCCCGGCTGGATGCAGGGAGTTGGGTCAGATCCCCGCTACACTGCCGTTTTCGCTTCCGGCAGAGTCCGTTCCGCCTTCACCGTTGTTGTTTTCCGGGGGCTCCGGCGTCTGCTCCGCATCTCCGGAACCTTCCACAGGAGGCGTCTCCCCCTCGGGCTTGCCGCCGGCCTCGGGCACGTCCTCGCCGCCCTCCACGTTGTTGTCAGGGTCCTTCTCGTCATCCCCGCCTTCCACCTTTTCAGGCAGGCGGCCCACGGCCATGATGCTGTTGAGGGTATAGCTCTTGTCGCCCATGAAGATGACCTGCTGTCCGTCGTAAGTGCCGGTAGCGGTGACGGTGCCGACGATCTCCTGAATATCGCCATTCTCGTCCAGTACGCCGACAGTCACTTCCTTCCCCACCAGGGAGGCGGAATAGGCCATCACGTTTGCCAGCGTCAGCTCCTCGACCTGGGTGCTCACATCGGTCAGGGCCTGCATGACGGTCATCTGCATCAGCTGGTTCATCATCTCGCTGGTGTCAGTCTGGTTGTCGATGGTCTGGTTTTGCAGCTGGGTGACCATCAGCAGCAGCATATCCTCAAAGGTCAGGGTCGAGTTGTCCTTCACCTTCTCCGTCTCAGGCTTGTAATTGGGGTAGGTTTGGTAGGTCTCGTCGACCGCCTTGCTGCTGTTGTAGTAGTTTGTGCGGTTTGCGATGTCAAAAGCGGAACTCCACTCGCTCAATGCCGCTCACTCCTTTCCTGCATTAGATGCCTTCTTCTGTGCCGAACAGACCTAAGCGCAGCTTCTGAAGGAAGTCCTCGCTGTGCTCCTGGTGCTGCTCCTCCTGACGCTGCTGCTGTTGATGGCGCTGGCCGCGCCCATCGGGGTCAGCGTTCTGGAATGCCTGCTGGCGCTGGCTTTCCTCGCCGCGCTGGACCTCCACGCGGACCTCCTGCTGGCCGTAGTTCTGCAATGCTGTGCGCAGGCCGTCCAGATGCTCGTTGAGCACCCCTGCCGCCCGGCTGTTGGATGCGTGCAGGACAACCTGCAATGCGCCGCTGCTGTCCCGGGTCATCTCGATGGTCAGCCTGCCCAAGTTCTCCGGCATCAGGCGGATTTCCACCTTCTCCGCACCGGACTGGACTGCCGTGCGGATGGTATCCGCCAGCTTTGCCTCCATATCGGGCTCCTGGGTGTCTACCGGCTCATAGGTCTCGCCCACCTTGACAGGGGCTGTCTCCACCTCTTGGAACACAGGCTCCTGGGCAACCGCCTCGTCGGGGATTTCCTCGGGGGCTTTCTCCTGGACCTCACCCTCCACATCCTGGGGCGCCTCGCTGTGGCGGACCTCGACGGCCTCCGCCTCCACGCGCTCCGGGGCTTCTTCCGGCTTGACCTCTGCCTCTACGGGCTTGGCCTCCGCCGTCTGTACGGGCGCCTTATCCACGGCCTGCTGGAACGTGATCTCCTCCTGGGGCTGTTCCTCGCCTTTGGGGGCCGTATCCGTCTGGACAGCGGTCTCCACCGTAGTATCCAGCGTGGGCAGCTGGCCGTCCGTGGCCATAGCAGTCTCCTCCACGGCCTCCTCGGGGATGGCCTCAATGGGGGCCGCAACCGCTACTACTTCCTCTGCCGGCAGCTCCTCCACCTCGGGACGGAACAGGAGAATTGCCGCGTTGGGGTTCGCCACCACGTCCTCGGGACGGAGCTCCTCCTTCTCGCCCTTCTGGACAGGGGCCTCATCCTGAACGGACTGGTCCTTCTGCTCCTGCTTGGGCTTATCGGCAGTTTCCTTGGTATTCTTGCTGCCCTGCGTGTTCTGCGTCTGCCCCATCAGATCCTGAAAGCTGCTACTGCCGGCCTTATCCTTCTTCCCGCCGGATTGGGGCAGGGTCATATTGGCCGCCATCTGCTTCATCTGCTGGAGCAGCATGTTCTCCGTAATATTCATGGTTCCATTCACCTCACTTTATTGGGGTGTGCTGTTCGTTTCCTGTTTCATTAAAAGCTTTGTCAGAGTCTCGAAGGTGCTCTCGCTGTCCTCCACATTGTCCAAACCAGCCAGATCGACATAAAGTCCCAAGCTGGCCAAACGCCGCAGAAGCTGCTCGAGCTGAACCCGCTCCGGGCTGTCCGGCTCATACTCGCTGATCCGCTGGGCAATCTCCGCTGTAGAGCGCGGCACATCGGACCGCTTTGCGTCCTCCCCGCCGCTCATGACGTCCAGGATTTTCCCCAGCGCGTCAATGATAGCCTGTTCCCGCTCCTGCTCTTCCCGCTCCTCCATGCTCTGTTGGAGCTTCAGCCGCATTGCGGAATAGAAGTCGCTGTCCGGATCTGCCAGCTGGCGGCGCAGCTCGGACTTGCTCACCTCTGCGCCAGCCCTGTCCGGGCGCGCACCCTCCATCCGTTCAAGGGTTTCCGAGAGGGCTTGGAACATCTCCTGCATCTTTTGATGGGCTACACGCTCCTCCTGGCTTCCACCGGAGGTCCACTGGAGCCTGTCAGTGACCCAGCGCAGGATATCGCCGTTCGCCTCTGTCCGGTGGAACAACCGCTGGCCTCCATCGGGAAGGGCCTCCGACACATAGGCAAGGGGCTCACAGGAGACATATTTCCCGTCCGCACCATAATACCCCATGACTATCATATTGTTGTAGCCCAGCTGCCGCTTCTCCCACTGGGAGATGGCTCCGATCTCCGCCAAGTCATCCAGGAAATCGTCGTAGTCGCTGTCGTCCATGTTGTGGGGGTCGTACTTGTTGGCCAGTGCCGCGAGCTCTGCGCGGGAAGGGGTTTTGCGCTGTTCACTTCCCGCATAAAGCCGGTCCTGCTGGGCCTCGCCGCTGTCCCAGCGCTGCTGGTTGGCCTGCACCAGCTGTTCGACGAACTCCTCCCGGGAGAGGGTTTCCAGCTGCTCCTTCATAGCGCCGCCGGCATAGGCCGGGCCAATGGAATAGATGCTGTTCGCCAGTGTCCTGATGTCTGTATCGATCATAGGTCTAGCTTCTCCTTTGTCGTTTCTCCGCGCATCCGCGTGAGGCAGCTTGTTTGAAGCGGCTTTGCACCGCCTTGTCCGCCCACCCCCCTTCCCTCTGGAATGGGATGCTTGAGACCGGCCTCACCACCTTTCCTATCATCCTCAGATCTATCAGAGAACGCCCACAGGCGCTGCTCCCATCTTATGCGCTCTGCGCCTCCATGACACGCTTGGTGGAGACCAGCTCGTCGATCATGGCCTCCTCGTTCTTCTGCATGGCCTTCTTATAGTGGTCCAGTTTCTTTTCCCGCAGCTTCTCAATGGATGAGGTGTCCTGCTTGGCCGTAACCACTTCCGCCCGCTTGGCCTCCTCCTTCTTCTGCAGCTGGGCCAGATCCTCCAACGCCAGCTGGATCTGCCGCTCCATCGCCCGCAGATACTGCTCATACTTCATCGCGTCCAGGATGGCGATTCCCTCCAGCTTCCGCTGGGCAAATTCGCCGTCCATCTGCTGATATTCCGCCTCCAGCTCTTCAATCAGCCGCTCCTGCTCCCGCACCTGGGCCAGGATGGCCCCGTGCTCCGCCTGGAGGGAGGCAAGAATCTGCTGTTTATAGTCCAGAACGGTTTCCAGGGAAAAGTGAAACTTTTTCATGGGTAAAACTGTTCCTTTCTTCTCGTATCTTACCGCATAATGCGCCGCAGCTGTTCTAAACTCTGTTCATAGGAAAACGCCTCGTCCACGCCCTGCATCAAAAACTGGTTGATAGCGTCCATCTTGCCCAAGGCATGGTCCAGCTTCGGGTTGGTGCCGGTCTTATACGCGCCAATCGATACCAGGTCTGCATTCTTCGCATACACTCCCATAATATCCCGCAGCTGGCTGGCGAGTTTCCGGTGCTCCGGGGAAACGATCTCCGTCATCAGACGGGAGATGCTTGCCCCCACGTCGATGGCCGGGAAGTGGTTGGCGTTCGCCAGCTGGCGGGAGAGGACAATGTGCCCGTCCAGGATGCCGCGCACCGTGTCTGCAATGGGTTCATTGGTGTCGTCGCCCTCCACCAGCACAGTGTAGACGCCGGTGATGGAGCCCTTCTCGAAGTTACCGCTCCGCTCAAGAAGCTTGGGCAGCTCCGCATAGATGGACGGGGTGTAACCCCTGGCCACCGGGGGCTCGCCTACGGCCAGGCCGATCTCCCGCTGGGCCATGGCAAACCGGGTAAGGGAGTCCATCATCAAGAGCACATCATACCCCTGGTCCCGGAAATACTCGGCAATGCTGGTGGCGACGCTGGGGCACTTCATGCGCAGCATAGCGGGCTGGTCGGATGTAGCCACTACCAGGATGGAGCGGCGCATCCCCTCCTCCCCCAGGTCCTTCTGCATGAACTCCAGCACCTCGCGGCCACGCTCGCCCACCAGGGCGATGACATTGATGTCCGCCTTCACGTTTTTTGCGATCATGCCCATGAGGGTGGACTTACCTACGCCGGAGCCGGCAAAGATACCAATTCTCTGCCCTTTCCCGATGGTCAGCAGGCTGTCGATGGCTTTTATGCCAAACTCCATCCGCTCCCGGATCGGGGGCCGGGTCATGGGGTTGATGTAAGTGGAATCGACGGAGAAGGTGTCCCCCCGCCCGAAGGGCTCCAGCCCGTCAATGGGCTGGCCCAGGGCGTTGATGACCCGTCCCCGCAGGAAGGGCCCTACCGGAAGGGTGAGCCGCTTGCCGGTGTTGCGGACAAAGTTGCCCGCAGAAATCCCGCTCATATTGGCGTAGGGCATCAGCAGGATATGGTCATTCTTGAACCCTACCACCTCAGCGGGGACCTGGCCTCCGGACTCGTTGCTGTAGATGCGGCAGATGTCGCCGATGGCGGCCCGGCCGCCGGAGGCCTCAATGGACATGCCCACGATATTTTCGATTTTTCCGGTCCGGCTCATGGTCTCAGCAGACCGGACAAGGGGGATCATTTCGCGGAACATATCCGTCCTTTCTCCTCTGCCGGGATCACAGCGCGCTCATCTGGTCGCGCAGGATATCCCGGATATTGGACATCTGGGTGGAGACGCTGGCATCGATGATTTCCTCCGGCGTCTCGACAATGCAGGTACCGCTCTCATCGTCCCCCATGGGGACGATTTTCACATGCTGGGACAGGGCTCCCAGGGCGGTGGTGAGGGCGGGGGAAATCTGGGCCGCACCCTTTGCGCTGCATCCAGAGATATAGATGTGTACCCACTCCTGGCGCTTGAGCCGTTCCGTGGCGGTCTGGATCATGCGCACAATGACCTCGCTGCTGCTGCGCAGGCTCACCCGAACCACCTTTTCTGCGATGGTGATGCACAGGTCCAGGAGCTCCTCCCGGGTCTGGAGCAGCATTTCCTCCCGGGCCATATTGGCCTTCTCCAGGAAACCCTGCACCTCCTTCTCCAGACGGGCGGCAGTCGCCTCCCGGTCACGGACAGCGTCCTCCATCGCCTTGGCAGTGCCCTCGGCGTAGCCGACGCGGTAGCCCTCGTCCCGCGCACCGGCGCGGATCTGCTCCTGTTCCTCCTTGGCAGCGGCGCGGGCATTCACCAGCAGCTGCTCCGCGTCCTCCTGGGCCTGGCGAAGGATCAGCTCCGCCTGGAGCTGGGCGTACTGGACCGGGTTCTGCCGGTCCGGCTGGGCCTCCTCCGCCTCTTCTTCCTCCTCTTCCTCGGGTTCCGCAGCGGACTCAAGCTCCAGCTCATCAACGCCGGTCTCCTCCGCCTCCAATTCCTCCCCGCCGCTCCCGGCGGGCGGGAGCTCACCCTCCATCTCGATGGAACTGGCATCGGGAAAAACATATTCCTCTGCCGGGGGATTTAGGAATCCCTTGAAAATGTTATGCAATGATATCGTCCTTTCCGCCCTTCAGGATGACAATTTCGTTCCTCTCCTCCAGGTCGCGGATGATGCCCACGATACGCTGCTGGGCGTCCTCCACGTCCTTCATGCGGACATTGGTGGTAATCTCCAGGTCGTCCCGGATGCTCTCCGCCATACGGGCGGACATGTTGGTAAAGAGCTTGTTGGCAACCTCCGTATTGGCCGTCTTGAGGGAGAGCACCAGATCCCGCGGGTCGCAGTCGCGCAGGACGCGCTGGACAGAGCGGTCGTCCATGGTGACGATATCCTCGAAGACGAACATGCGCTTGCGGATCTCGTCGGCCAGCTCCTCGTTGTTCACACTCAAGCGGTCGAAGATGCTCTTCTCGCTGGAGCGATCCAGGTTGTTCATGATGTTGGCTACGTAGTCGATGCCGCCCACCTTGACATTGGAGTTGGTAATCATGTTGGAGAACTTGCGCTCCATCTCCGCCTCGATGATCTTGATGGCGGCGGGGGAGGCGCTCTCCATGGTGGCGATTGCCTCCACCACCTTGACCTGCCGCTCGGGGGGCAGCTGCTCGATGACGCCGGCCGCCTTGTCCGGGTCCACATAGGCCAGGACAAGGGCCATGGTCTGGGGACGCTCGTTTTGCAGGGCGGAATAGAGGCTCTTGACATCCGCCTTGTTGAGGAAAGCGAATTCCCGGTTCTTCAGGGACTTGGTCACCTTCTCCAGCAGGGCGCTGGCCGTCTGGCTGCCGAAAGCCTTTTCCAGCACGGCCCGGGCATATTCCAGCCCGCCCTCTGTTACCGCCTTGTTGGTCAGGCAGCTCTGGTAAAACTCAGTGAGGACCTCCTCCGTCTGGGCCGCGTCCATCATGCCCAGACGGGCAACCTCCAGGGTCAGCAGCTCAAGATCCGCAGGCTCCATGTACTGATAGAGCAGCGACGCCTTCTCTGCGCCCAGGGAGACAATGACTGCTGCAGCCTTCTGGGATGTAGTGAGCTCAGCTTTTGCGATTTCAGCCATTGCCTTCCTCCTCTCCGCCCTTCAGCCAGGTCTTGATCATCTGCGCGGCAACCTCCGGGTTGTTCTGTACGAACTGCCGGACCGTCTTGCGCAGCTCCATGCTCTTCTCCGTGTTCATCTCCATGATATCTGCACCGCCAGTCGGAGCGGCAGCGGCGATTGCAGCGGCGGCCTCCGGCGTAATGCCGAGCCCCTCGGCGGCGAGCTGCTCCTCCATTGCGGCGGCCTCGCGCTCCTCTTCCTCCTGCTTCTTCTTCCGTCTTTTGCGCCTGATGCTCAGGATCACAATCAGGAGGATCACCAGCAGCAGCAGTGCGGCAGCGGCGATGATCAGGTACGGGATCATATCCTCAGAGAAGATCGTATCTACCGGTACGGGCTCATCCACCAGGAAGGGCGCCAGCAGCACGGATACATACTGCTCCGGGTTCTCACCGCCGATGCCGGAGGCTACAGCCACATGGCTGCGCAGGCTCTCCAGATCCACATTGGCGGCGGCGTTGGCACTTTCATTGATGGTGACGGCGACGCTGATATTGGTAATGGTGCCTGCCACTACCTCCACCTGCTCATGGGTCTCGTTGATCTTGTTATCCAGATCCTTGGACGCCCCGGCGGTGTCGCCGTCTCCGATTGCCTGCTGCAGGTCCTCCACGTAGGTCTGGATATCGGAGTTGGCCGTGGTGCCTACCACGCCGCCCACAGGCTCCAGGCCGTCCCGGGTGATATAGAAGAATGTGGTCTCCTTACCGATCAGGCCCCCGTTTTCATAGGAGCCCTCCGGCTGGCTGTACTCGGTGGATTCTATGTACCGGCGGTTGACATCCATGGTGGTATGCACCGACACACGGACATTGTCCTCGCCGTAGATCCCGCTGAGGATCTGGACAATCTGGGTGCGGATGAGGTTATTATAATACTCCTCCTGCTGCCGCTTGAGCTGGCTGGCATCCCCCAGATCGGCAGTGTCTCCGGCGGAATAGGTGTTGCCCAGGCCGTCGGTGATAAATACGTTCTCAATGTTGAGCCCCTCGATGGCGTGGGACACCAGTCCCCGGATGCCCTCCACCTGCTGGTTGGACAGGGTCATGCCATCAACGAGATCCAAATAGACGGTGGCCTTCGTCTCCGTATTCACTTCCTCGAACACGTATGTCCGTTCCTCACCAAAGGCCAGCTGCACGTCCGCATCCCGCACACCGGGGAATTTGCGGATAACGGCCGCCAGCTTCTCCTCTACAGCGATTTTGAACGCCGTGGCCCGCTCGGAGGTGGTGGACATGGTGCCCACGTTGCTGAAATAGGTGTCGTACAGGGTCCCGTCCTTCGGGTAGCCGGCCAGCGCCAGCTGGGCCAACAGCACGTCCTGCTGGTCCGCGCGGACCTCAATGGTGTCCCCCACCAACCGGTAGTCCGTGACACCGTTTTCCTGGAGGTAGGAGATGATCTCGCTGGCCTCCGCCGTGGTCAGGTTGGTAAACAGCGTCGCATAGGGCCTGTTGTTCAACACAAGAACCAAGGCGATGATGGCGATCAGGACCACGGCCAGGGATGCGCCTAGTATGATGCGCACCTTCGTGCTCATGTTTTTGAAAAAAGCCTTGACCTTTTCCCAAACGCCCTTCAGCTTTGTATCCACTCTGCTTCCCTCCGGCCTAATGTATCAAATGACATAACGCCGCCTTTTACAGGCTGATGCGGCTCAGCTCGCTGTAGGCGTTCATCGCCCGCTCGCGCAGCTGCACCAGCAAGGCAATGGCTGCCTCCGCCTTGTAGGTCGCCATATTCACCTCAGCGGGGTTGTCCAGCTGGCCGGTGGAGAGCAAATATTCCTTCTTCGCCACGTCGTCCTCGCTCTCGCGAACATTATCAATTGCCGTACGGAAGATATCCGCAAAGATCGACCCGCCCTCCTTCACGCTGCCGGCCGGCTGGGCCTGACGGGCGGGAAAGGACTCCCACAGAGGGGAGACCGGCTGTATTGTCTGGTTCATATCCCATTCCTCCAAATGTCCATTTCGTAGAAATTGGCCGTGCGGCATTCTGCCGCCACCCCATAACACGCACGACAGGGACAGACCAGTTAGCCAGAAAAGCCCTGTGTTCTACCTGTCTGTCCCACGCGTTCTCTCTTTATCTGCCGATCTCCAGGCCCGAGGAAATCACATTTTTAATCACATTAAACGCTGTCACGTTGGCGGAGTATGCCTGGCTGGCCGCCATAGCGTCAGCAATTTCCTTCACCAGATCAACATTAGGCAGCTCCACGTACCCCTCATCGTTCGCGTCCGGGTCCGTTGGGTCGTATTTCAGCTTGAAATCCGACGGGTCCTCCCCGATCTCCACCACGCTCACGCCGCCGGTGCTCTGATAGCGGGCGTTGCTGACAAGCCCGTCCCTGGTCCGCGCCAGCACGTTGCGGAAACGGTCCCGCCCATCTACAGCTTGGAAGACTGTCACCTTCCGCCGGTATGCCCCGCCCTGCTCCGTGCGGGTCGTGTTGATGTTCGTGACATTTTCACTGATTACGTCCAGCCGCAGGTGCTGGGCGGTAATCCCCGAACCGATGATATCGATGGTGCTCATAAACGCCATGGAAAACCTTCCTTTCTATCTCCCCGCGCCAATTTTCTATATTCTATATGCTATAAATTACGCATTTATGGCATCCAGCCGCAGCTCATCCTCTTTACTGCCCACGGATCGATGTGAGCAGGCGGGACATATCGCTGTTGAATGCCCGGTAAAGGTGCTGGACCTGATAGGCGCTGCGTACCAGCTCAATCTGCTGCTCCGCCACGTTGACACCGTTGCCATCCATGCGGGCGGTCTCGTCGTCGGCAATATGCACCACCGGCGAGGCGGTGGAAATTACGCTGCGCATCGTGGGCCCGCCGGCCAGCTTCTGAGCAGCGGTGCGGATATTCTTGCGCAGCGTCTCCTCAAAAGTGACATATTTTGTCTTATAATCGGGTGTTTCCGCATTGACGACGTTATCGGCTATGGCCCGCTGCTTGGTCCACTGGAAATTCATAGCCCGCTCTAGCATCATCATGGAATTAGATGTTAAGAAGTCCGACATGGATTCGTCCTCCAATTGTTAAAATAGGCCCGTTCCGGACGCCCTCCCATATAGCTCTCAAGAGGCTTTTTATTAGAAGAAACAGGCTGCTTAACCAAGCTATTTGCCTTACCCGATACGGATGGATTTAGTATAATGCTTTTTGCACCGGAACGCAAGTAGTAAATCAAAATTTTGTCGGATTTGGCCATATATACACAAATTGGCAGGCAATATTTTGTTATTTTCCCATGTATCTTTCCTTATCTTGTCAAAATCTATAAATTATTGGAACCAGCCAGTCCCATATTGTTCCACCCCTCCCAAACTTTCCCATTCAGCCCCTTTGCAGGCCCGGCCGCAGCCGGGATGAACGTAACGCCCACAGGTTTTTTATATGAAACCCGTGGGCGTTCTATTCCTCATTTTTTCTGTCCCGGCCCATCGGCCTCCCGATCTGGCACCAGCCCACCGGCAGCGTCCCGCAGCAGCTTCAGCAAAGTCAGCGGCGGGGCCTCCTCGTCTGCGGCTTCCCGGTTGGTTGCCGCCGCATTCTTCAGCTCGCTGCGGAGTATGGAAATGTTCTTCGGCGCCTCAATCGCCAAGCGCACCCGCCCGGCCTCCACCGACAGGACAGAGATCTCGACCTCATCGCCAATGAGCAGGGATTCCCCCGCCTTGCGCTGGAGGATCAGCATGGGGCCTCCCCCCCTCTGTTGCCAAATTCCGAGAGCGGGTGGTGCATCTGATACTCCTCCGTCTCCAGGATCACCTGGAGGGCCTGGTGGGTGTGGTCGTTCACCGCCACCGGGCAGCGCAGGTTCACCGTACTGTCCGCCACCGGATTGCGCACCACGCACAGGGTGTAAAAGCACAAATCCTCGCTGCGCTCCACACCCAGCATATGCAGCTCATCCCCCGCCAGTACCGGCGTATAGTCCGGTTTGAGGTGAAACGGGTTCATCGCCACAAAGGCCAGCTGCGGCGTCGCCGCGCTCTGGAAGCAGAGCAGGCTGCCGCCGCTCCCCTCAAAGGGGAGCAGATAGAATTCCTTTTCCTCCTCAAAGCCGAACAGCCCCTTGGGGAAATGGAGCGCCTGCTCGGCCGGGCAGTCGAGTTGTCCGAAATACTTCGTTTGCAGCAGCAACGCCGTTCCTCCTTATCAGCCCTTCACATCCACCGGCTCATAGTTGGGGTCCGAGGATGGGGGTACGTAGATGGGGCCGCCCAGATACTTGATGACCACTTCCGGCCGCTGGGTGACGGTAAACTCGATATCGCCGGGGGTAAACTCGAAACCGCCCTGGTTGAATTTCCAGTCGAAATTCAGCTTATCCATCTCATAGCGGATGTTCATCTCCCCCACGTCCCATGTGATCTCAGGCGGGGCCTTGGGTATGAAGTCCAGGCCAACGCCTGTCTTCACATTCTTCATCATGGCATCTGCGGCGAACTTGGTGATCATCTCCTCGCCGACCTTGGTCTCCATCATCAGCTTACCTTGCTGGGCATAGGTAGCGGTGGCCTGATAGGCCGCCTGCTGGCCCTTCTGGGCGCCCTGCTCCAGGTTCCGTGCCAAGGTGGGCGTAACGGAGTTACTGGCCTCGTAGGTGTCAATATTGACGCGGATGGGCCTGCTCTTGATACTTAAACCGCCCTGATTCCGGGAGATTTCCATCTCCGCAGTGCCGCGGGCGTATTCCAGCTTTGCGCTGGTGGTCTTCATCTCAATTTGGATGGGGACCGTCGTGATCTCAATTAACGGTTGCATGTGGTGCGCGCTCCCTTCTTTATTATTTCTTCAGCGGCTTCCATGCCGTTACTACATCGTTTAATTCATGTAGTCGATCAAGGACTGGCTGAGCAATTGGTTGCCGATCTTCAAAGCGGCGTTGTAGCAGTAGTAATCCCAGGAGAAGGAGGTGATGGCGTCCGCCATGTCGATCTGCTCCAGGTTCAGGATTTCCTCCATCAGATAGTCGCCCTGGCTCTTCAGGCGGGTCTCATTGGAATTCAGGAAGGTCTTCTTGGTGTCCACCTGGCTGTAGGAGTTGCTGACATAATCGGTCACGTCGCTGATCCGGTCCAGCAGCTTATTGGCGTTGGCCTCGTCTTCCTTGCTGGCATATTCCCCGGTCTTCGGGTCGCAGCGGTCAAAAATCTCGCCCAGGGCCTTCATTGCCATCACGCCGTTGTAGGGCAGGCCGTCCTCATCCACGCCGTAGCCCAGCATTGCGATCCCCGGCAGGGCCATATTAAATGCCGTGCCGTCGATGAGTTCGCCCGTAGTCCCGTCCTCCTCCAGGCCCATGCCCAGGTCCACGTTCGTCTCCTCGTGGGCCAGCGCCTGGAGCTTCGCCCAGTCGCTGCTATAGTAGTCAATCCACTCCTGCTCCTTCGGGTCGTTTGACGTAGCGGGCATCTTCCCCGGCTCCGGGAGGCTGTAATCATCCGCAGACTGGGGGGCCCAATCCGGCCTGGGGTTCTGGACCATATCGGGCATATCCACCTTCTTCGCGTTCACGTCCACGCCGCGGTAGAGAAGGACATCCTTACCGTCCTTTTTCTCCCAGGTAAAGGGGACATTCAAGGCGTTTTCGCCGGAGAAGACATAGTGGTCGCCGTACTTGGCGCTGTTCATCGCCTGGATCACGGAATCAGCGGTGTTGCTGAGCACCTTTCCCAGGGGCTGGCGGGCGGACGCGGTCGAGTCGGTGAGGCCGCGCACGGCAGAAGCCTTTGCGTTGGCGTCATAGAGGTTCGTCTTGATGCTGCCCAGCGTCTCCCAGGCGATGTTGAAGCGTGCGCCGGTGTCGCTGTTGTTGATCTTATAGCTCTCGTTCTTGGCATAGGCCCGGCGGATGCGCCATGCGTGGGTGGCGGTGGTGGGGTCCTCGCTGTAGCTGTTGAACTTGCGCTGGGTAATCACCTTATCCCGGGACCCAGCGAGGGTATTGGTGGCGTTCATCAGGTCGAAACGGTAGCTGTTCATCATCATATTGGTCGTGATGCGCATACCCATATTAAAATGCCTCCTTCTTGACAGTATACTCAGATTGCGGTGCCGTTGATCAGCTTATCCAGCATGGAATCCATCGTGGTCAGCAGGCGGCAGGCGGCGGAATAGGACTTCTGGAACTGCATCATGCTGGTGGCTTCCTCGTTCAAGTCCACGCCGGACACGCTGGAACGCTGGTTATCCAGATCCAGGGATGTCACGCTGTAATTGACATTCCGGGCGTTGGTGATGTTGGTATCCATCGCCAGGGTAGCGGAGACAGCGGTATAGTACTCCTGGAAACTGCCCTTGAAGAACGCGCTTCCCTGGGACTGCGCGTCGTCCACGGAGAGCTCCGGGTTGAACGGCCGCTTCTGGTCCATCATGGCAATCATGTGCAGGATGTTGTCCTGACGGGTGTTGTGGGTGTCGGCCGTACCATCCTCGTTCAGGCCGTCGGGCTTCCGGGTGTTGAGCACGCGGATTGCGCCGGTCTCCCAGCCGCTGGAGATGGTGATGTTCTTTGCCGTAATCCCCGTGGGATCGTTCCCGTCGCTGCGGTTGCTGAAGAGCACGCCGCCGTCGTAGAATTCATATTCCGGCTTGAGCAGGCCGTTCTGCCGCAGGGCGTCCAGCTCCGCTACGGAGTAGTCGGAAAGCTCTTTAGAGACGGTCTTTCCCGTCGGATTCCCGTCCGCGTCCAGCACATCCTTGTGGGTGTTGACCTCTTTCATAACGGTGATCTCCACCCCGTTATTGTCAATCGTTATCGCCTTATATTGAACGAGACCGCCTTCCTTCCCCTTTACCGGGTGATAGGCAATCTGCTCGTATTTGGGCACCATGTTGCCTGGATTTGCCGGGTCTGGCTCCTCCCCAACCTGTACCTTCGTTGTAACTGTGTCGTCCGTCTGATACACTACATCGGGGGCGAGCTGGTTGGCCTCGTTGAACGCCCTGGCGAACTCCACCGCCCAGCTGTCCAGCACATGCTGGTAGTAGGGCAGGCCGCGCTTGGTGGTGGCGTCAGGGTCCATGCCAATATCATAGGCGCTGGAGAACTCGCCCTCCTCGGTCAGGAATTCCCGCATCGCCTGGAGGGAGCCGCCCACAAGGGTGGTGTCGGTCAGGTCGGTGGTCTCCTTGATCTCCTGGCCGTACTTATCCCGCATAAACCGGCCCTTCCGGTCCTTGAGCGAATCCAGCTGGAACAGGTAGCGGTTGTCCTCGGGGTTGTCGCTGTTGAAGTTGTCAATATAGTCCTTATCCGGGTCAAGCAGCGTGATATCATCCGTGGTTTTGTTTTTGCCTGATACCGGATCAATTTCCGACAGCATATACTTGTGGCTGGCGGGGTTATTGGGTTCATACTCAGGATTGAGCTTGAGCGCCTGATTTTGATCGTCCGTATAGACAACAATCGGATTGCCGTTCGCATCGTTAGCCGGCAGCGTTATTGTGGTACCATCCGGCAGCGTATAGTTGCCGGTGGGCTGCGGCTGCAAAATATACGGCCCGCCTGCTGTCGGGTTGGCCGGGTCAAACGTCTGCGGAACCTTCGCTTTCGCCGGGTTATCTGTGTATACAACCACATTGGCATTGGCGGGATCTGTCAGATCAAGGGTTTGGGTCCCGGTAATCTCACCATTGGCATCCCTTGTTATGATATCCACAGAATCGGGCTGCGGCTGCATGATATATGGCCCGCCCAGCGTCGGGTTATCCGCGTTATAGGTTTTATTCGCTCCCGCTCCGTTGTTCTCTACCACGTTGTCATTTTTGACCACCATGGCCTCCCGCGGGATATCCGTGGGCTTGCCGTCTCTGCCGATATACTGGCAGCTGCTGGACAAGGTGGGGTCATAGGCCGGGTTGGGGCGGGCGACCTTCTCGTTTGTAATCAGCTGGGTGGCATAGATGCCGTCCACCAGGGAGATCGGGGGCTTGCCGGTGTCCTTCAGGGAGATGGACAGCTTCTCAACCTCCGTATTCTGGTCAATCTTCTCCATGGAGTAGGTGACGTCGATGGGCAGGTAGGATGAGAGCTTATCAATCGCGACGTTGCGGGCGTCCCGCAGCTCCAGCGCGCTGTCGCCGCAGATGCTCTGGGCCCGGATCTGCTCGTTGAGGTCGCGGATCTCGTTGAGCAGGCCGTTGACCTTTTCAACCGATTCGTTCAGCTTGGCAATCTGGTTGTTGCGGATGGTTTCGATCTGCTTGGCCGAATCGTTTAAATAGGCGGCCAGGGTCTTGCCTGCGGAGCGCACCAGGTTGTCGTACTCGTCGGTACCTACGCGCTGCTTCAAGCCCTCAAGGCGGTCAAAGAACTCATTCAGCTGCGCCTCAATGACGCCGAAGCCGTCTTCGCCCTTGCCCACCTCGTCAAGGATATTTCTCAATTGGTTCAAGCCGTCCAGCGTGGCCTCGGCCGCGCCCAGGTTGGCCTGCTCATCCCGGTAGCGGATGTCCAGGAAGGGGTCGCGCAGCTGTGTGACCCGCTCGCTGAGCACGCCGTAGCCGATTTTCGCCTGATAGCTGTTGGAATACTCGGACCAGCCGGTCGCGCCAAGGCTCACCAGATCCATGCGCTGGCGGGTGTAGCCTGTGGTGTTGATGTTTGCGATGTTATGCCCGGTCACGTTCAGGGACGCCTGGGAGGCATAGATCGCCAGGCGGGCTGTGGTAAACGAGCTGAATGTACCCATTACGGCCATGGTAATATTCTCCTTCTATACAAAACAGGTTCTTCCATCGCGCGCGTCTTTACGCCCGCAGGTCATATTGGCTGGCGCCCTCCTGGGGCGGCGGCGTGGGGGCCCCGCCCTGCTGCTGGCGCTCCTGGATGCGTTCAATCGCCCGCAGGTTGCATTCCAGGGTGTTGCGGGCCACCTGGGAGGCGGACTGGAACACGGAGTATTTCCCGCGCAGCTCGTTGGCCACGCGCTTGGTCTCCATCTCCAGGCCCTCGGGGGCGTGCTGCTCGAGCTGGCGCAGGGGGATGTTTTTCAGGCCCATGCGGGCGAGCATGGTCTCCCGCTTCTGGTCGCAGCCGCGCAGAGACAGGCTCAGCGCCTGCTCCCGCTTCATGCAGTCCTCCACCTCGTCAAGCCGCCCCTGGCTGACCGCTAGGGTCTTCTTCTGTTCGACCTCGGTGAGCTGCCCAATGGTTTTCGACAGGCCCTCAAGGAGCTTGAGATAATCCATCCAAAGCTTGTTGTCGATCATTCGCCCTCCTCCATCAGCAGCATCCTCGCGGCGGTCTCCCGGGCGGAGGCGTCGTATTCACCGGAGCTGACGGCGCGGCGCAGCTCCTGGATTTTCCCAGTAGTGTTGTGGGTGCGCACCTGGTAGGAGAGGCTGGAAACTACGTCGCGGAAACTGCGGTCCGCCTGCTCCGCCCGCGCGGAGAAGGTGCAGTGGTCGTAGCAGCCCTCCTGTGCCTGGACGCGCCCGGACTGGGCGCGTCCGACAGGGCGCGCGGCCTTCTTTTGAATGGGCACATAGCCCTCTGTTCCTTTAATAAGCATGTCATGGACCTCCATTGATCGCTCCGGCCGCGGCGGACCGGCGGTCATTACGGCATTCGCAGCGACGTCATTGCACTATGTATTAGTTTTATCGGTCTCCAAACCAAAAAAATAATGAACGCGCTGAAACTTTTTTACAAATTTCCCAACGCCCCCGGTTTCCCCCGCCGGCGAAACAGAAAGTTTCTTCCCGTGTTTTGTAAAAAACCACTTGTGAAACAGATGTTTGTGTGGTACAATACCGGAATAAGCGGACGCCCGGCAGGGGCGGAATATATAAGGTGCGGGAGGAAACCATGGGTGTACATGACGGGCATCGGGAGAGACGGCGGGCGCTGTTCCGCCGCTGCGGCGAGGACGCATTCGCTGACCATGAATTGCTGGAGGTCCTTCTTTTCTACGCGATCCCCCGCAAGGATACCAACCCCATCGCCCACGCGCTGATTGACCAGTTCGGCAGCCTCCAGGCTGTTCTGGCCGCGTCGCCGGAGGAGCTGGAGAGCGTGCCGGAGGTCGGCCCCAGCGCCTCGACGCTCATTGCCCTGGTCTCCGCGCTCTACCGCAAGGCCCTCACCTCCGCCGCCAGCGGCGAGGTGGTGCTTGATACCCGGGCACGGGTCGGGGACTTCTTTGTGAAGCTGCTGGCGTCGGAGTCCAAGGAGGTGCTCTACCAGCTCTGCCTGGACGCCAAGGGGCGCAAGCTCAACCTCTATAAAATCAGCGAGGGCGCCGTGGGGAACGTGCCGCTGGACCTGCGGAAGATTGTGAAAAACGCCCTGCATTCCAAGGCAACCATGGTGGTCATGGCCCACAACCATCCCAGCGGCGTGGCGTTCCCCTCCCCGGACGACGAGGCTGCCACCTGCCGGATTGTGGACACGCTGGAGGAAATCGGCGTGCGCCTGGCGGACCATATCATCGTGGCAGACAACGATTATATCTCCATGCGGGAATCCCGCATGATCCGATAAACCGTGCCGCCCTGCGGCAGAAAGGAGGCAGCTATGCCGGCATTTCAGGTAGTTTCCGAATACACCCCCTCCGGGGACCAGCCCCAGGCCATCGCCAAGCTGGCCCAGGGGATCGAGGACGGCCTGCGGGAGCAGGTCCTGCTGGGCGTCACCGGCTCCGGCAAGACCTATACCATGGCAAAGGTGATCGAGGCTGTGCAGCGGCCCACGCTGGTGCTGGCCCATAATAAGATCCTGGCCGCCCAGCTGTGCGAGGAATTCAAGGAGTTTTTCCCCAATAACGCGGTGGAATACTTTGTCTCCTATTATGACTATTACCAGCCGGAGGCCTATATTGCCCACACAGATACCTTTATAGAAAAAGACGCCTCCATCAATGAGGAGATCGACCGCCTGCGGCTGAGCGCAACCGCCTCCCTGCTGGAGCGGCGGGATGTGATTGTGGTGTCCTCCGTCAGCTGCATCTACGGCCTGGGCGAGCCGGACGACTTTGAAAAGATGATGATCTCCCTGCGGGTGGGCGCGACCATGGAGCGGGACGAGCTGCTGCGGCGGCTGGTGGATATCCGCTATGAGCGCAACGACATCGCCTTTGAGCGGAACATGTTCCGCGTCCGGGGGGACACGGTGGAGCTATGGCCCGCCTACTGGCGGGATTCCGCCATCCGGGTGGAGTTTTTTGGCGATGAGATCGACCGGGTGAGCGAAATCAACCCTGTCACCGGCACCATCACGCGCCGCCTGTCCAATATCCCCGTCTGGCCCGCCAGCCACTACGTGGTGAGCAAGGAAAAGATGGAGCGGGCCATTGGGGAGATTGAAAAGGAGCTGGACGAGCGGGAGCGTTGGTTTGTGGAGAACAACAAGCTGGTAGAGGCCCAGCGGATCCGCCAGCGCACCGCCTACGACCTGGAGATGATGCGGGAGCTGGGCTACTGCAACGGCATCGAGAACTACAGCCGGGTCATCTCGGGCCGTCCGATTGGCTCCCCGCCCCTGACGCTGATCGACTATTTCCCGGACGACTTTGTCCTTTTTGTGGATGAGAGCCATGTGACCCTGCCCCAGGTCCGGGCCATGTTCAACGGCGACCGGGCCCGGAAGGAGAGCCTGATTGAGTATGGGTTCCGCCTGCCCTGCGCCTATGACAACCGGCCGCTGAAATTCGACGAATTCCAGACCCGGTTCCACCAGGCGGTCTTTGTCTCCGCCACCCCGGCGGAGTATGAGCGGAGCCAGGCGGACCAGGTTGTGGAGCAGGTCATCCGGCCCACGGGCCTGCTGGACCCGCGGGTGGAGGTGCGGCCCGTCACGGGGCAGATTGACGATTTGATTGGTGAGATCAACGCCCGCAGCGCCCGGAATGAGCGGGTTCTCGTAACGACCTTGACGAAGAAAATGGCGGAGGATCTGACCCAATACCTGACCAAGGCTGGCATCAAGGTCCGCTATATGCACCACGATGTGGAGACCATCGAGCGGATGGAGCTGATCCGGGACCTGCGGCTGGGGGAATTCGACGTGCTGGTGGGCATTAACCTGCTGCGTGAGGGCCTGGACATGCCGGAGGTCAGCCTTGTGGCTATCCTGGACGCGGACAAGGAGGGGTTCCTGCGCAGCGAAACCAGCCTGATCCAGACCATCGGGCGTGCGGCCCGCAACGCCGAGGGTGTGGTCATCCTCTATGCGGACACGGTGACAAAAAGTATGCGCTCGGCCATGGATGAGACCGAGCGCCGCCGCGCCATTCAGGATGCCTATAATAAGGAGCATGGGATTGTGCCCAAGACGGTCATCAAATCTGTGCGGGAGATCCTGGAGATTGCCCAGACGGAGAAGGATGCCCAGAAGAAGTCCGGGAAGAAGATGACCAAGAAGGAGCTGGAGGAGGAGATCCTCCGCACGGAGAAACAGATGAAGGAGGCGGCAAAGATGATGGAGTTCGAGTACGCCGCCGTACTGCGGGACCGGTTGATCGAGCTGCGGAAGGAGCTTTAATTTCTTCTGTTTTCTTTTGCCTCTGCCGGGGCGGGCCTACTTTTTCCGCGAGGAAAAAGTAGCAAAAAGTCGCTGGACCCATGGTCCAGACCCCTTGTTTTATGACGGG
>JAAWKB010000011.1 GCA_022797115.1 Oscillospiraceae bacterium | reverse complement strand
CCGGATGAATATCTCAACCACGCGCTCAAGCTCTCGGTCCATTCTGGCAGCTTGCCTCAGACCAAACGCGATATCCGCCATAAAACAGCTTCTTTTATGTGATCCTTACAACATTGCCCTGATAAGGTCTCCGCTTTCTTTCAACATAGCCAGATTTCCTATGTTCTAATTCGGGAGTAATAAAAATGCGGCGGCTTTGCGTTTGATCGTTCAAAGCCGCCGCATCATATGGATCACCTTTTCAATGTGTAAAAGGACTTATTGGACCTGATAGGAATAATCCTTGTCAGCCATTGTAACACCTGCGCTTCGGCCCATTCCCTCTCCTGCTGTTCCTCCAGTTCGTCAAATTCTCCCGCCCCTGCCCAGCGCCTGGAACAGTATAGATTGGAAGGTCCAATTTTCGTCCTCTTTCGCCCTTTCGAGCCACCCCTCCAAGGCGCGCTCGCTCATGTGCGTGGCCAGGGTGGAGAAATAGGCGCTGCGGTCAGCCGCATAGGACAGGGCTTTTTTCGTCCCTGGTGCGAAATCTGGGGGCATACAAAGGCGGCATTCCTCTTCTCCCTGCTGCGGGATAGAGGAATGCCGCGTCGTATTCAGATTGTGCGGATCGGTTGACACCCCGTTATCCGCTCCGTTAACAATGATTCGGCGGCCTCCAGATACAGCTGCATGGACTGGTAGTCCCCCCAGAGGGGCGGTATGGGATACCCGCCATAGAGCAGCTGGTCCCCGCCATACAGGGCCTCGCCGCCGTTCACCCGGTATTTCCGCGCCGGGTCCAGGCCCTTCAGGCGCAGGGTGCGGAAGGGCAGGGAGGCCCGGGCGCTCCCAGTGACCAGGGAGACCAGGGACTGCCGCTGATCCTGGGAAACATACTGCCAGGCGGTGCAGTCCGGGGCCTGGAAGGGGTCTGTCAGGCGGTAGTAGTCGCCCTCCTGGATGAGCTGCCAGTGCCGCTTGAAGGTGGAAATCTGCTCCTTGATGAGCGATTTTTCTGCCTCGGAGCACTTCCCCAGGTCCATTTCATAGCCAAAGGCACCGCTCATGGCCACAACCCCCCGGGTCTCCAGGGGCGTGATGCGGCCGTTCTGCTCGTTGGGGGAGACAGACACATGGGAGCCCATGCAGCCTGCCGGATAGCAGAAGGACGTGCCGTATTGGATGCGCAGGCGGTCGATGGCATCGGTGTTGTCGCTGCACCAGATCTGCGGCGTGTAATAGAGCATCCCCAGGTCAAACCGCCCGCCGCCTCCGGCGCAGCCCTCAATCAGCAGCCCCGGGTAATCCATGCGCAGCCGCTCCAGCAGCTCATAAACCCCCAGCGTGTACCGGTGGCACACCTCCCCCTGCCGCTGGGGGGGCAGGGCGGCGGACCAGAGGTCCGTCAGGGACCGGTTCATATCCCACTTGACATAAGAGATCTCCGCGCTGTCCAGAACCTTCCGCAGCGCAGCGTAGATATACTCCCGCACCTCCTGCCGGCCGAAGTCCAGCGTCAGCTGGGAACGCCCGCGCGCCGGCGGCCGTCCCGGCACAGCCAAGGCCCAGTCGGGGTGCTGGCGGTAGAGCTGGCTGTCCTCGCTGACCATCTCCGGCTCCACCCAGATGCCGAACTGCATCCCCAGCTTCTGGATACGGGGGACAAGCCCCTCCAGCCCGCTGGGGAGCTTTTCCCGGTTGACAGTCCAGTCCCCCAGGCCCCGCATATCGTCGCTGCGCTGCCCGAACCAGCCGTCATCCATGACGAACAGCTCCGCGCCCAGCCCGGCGGACACCTCCGCCAGGGCGGCCAGCTTCTCCTCATTGAAGTCGAAATAAGTGGCCTCCCAGTTGTTCACCAGCACCGGGCGGCGGCGTCCCCGGTAGGGGTCGCGGACCAGGCGCTCCCGGACTGCCCGGTGGAGGCAGTGGGTCAGGCGGGCAAGCCCGTCAGGGGAGCAGGCCAGCGCCGTTTCCGGGGTGGAGAAGGACTCCCCCGGCGCCAGGGGCCAGCGGAAGTTCCGGGGATGGATGCCCAGGATCAGCCGGGTATCATCAAACTGGCTGCGCTCGGCCTCTGCCAGGAAATCCCCGCTGTAGAGCAGGGCAGCGCCGTAGCACAGGCCGTGGTCCTCCCCGGCGTCCCGCTCGCAGAGGATGACGAAGGGGTTGTGCTGATGGCTGGACATGCCCCGCGTGCTGCCCACGCCCTGCACGCCGGGGCGCAGCGGGGCGCGGTTCAGGTTCCGCTCCTGGGCATGTCCGCCGTCAAAGGTGATCAGGTCCAGATCTGCCCGGCTAAAGTCCAGGCACAGGGACATGGCCCGGCACAGGGACACGGCCGCTGCCCCGCCGTTGGTGATCCGGGCGGCCCGGGTGATGAGGTCGAAGTCCTCGAAGACGCCGTAGAGCAGCTCCACCTCCACGCCGGAGGCGGCGTCCCGCAGGCGCACCGACAGGGTCTCGCCCCCCTCGCCGTGGAAGGCCGGCAGGCCCGGCAGGGCGTACTTTCCCTGCCGGATCTCATGGCCCGCATAGCGCAGGTCCAGCAGGCGGCTGCCGTCCGGGAGCTCCACCTCAGCCGCAGGCAGGCGGAAATCCCCCACGCCGCAGCCGGAATACTCCTGGGGCAGGGTGTCTAAGGAGTAGTCCCGGCGGTTCCCGGCTTCGTTGGGGTTGGGGGAGAAGCCCCGGTCGGCGTACTGGATCAGGTAGGACAGATCGCCCTCCCCCACCCGGGGGCCGTAGTAGCAGTGGAGCAGCGCCCGGTACTCGTCCACCTTCATCTGGTAGGTGGTGCGGCGGGTGTGCAGGGTCAGGGTGTGGGAGCGTTCATCATGCGTTATCATCTGGACGCCTCCTTATACTCGTATTTCTGCGGCAATTCTAATGGATTTTTCCTCGCGGCGCAATTGGCTGAATGTGACAAATCTGCGGCGGGAATCCCATCTGTTGTTGTCTGGTATAACAGCCCCGGCGCGGCAAAACCAGGCCGGGGCTGTCCGGATGGAGGATTGGGGATGCCATTCGGCAGTCTGCCGGGCGCTTACTTCCCGCCGGTCATGGCGATGCCCTCAATGAACTGCTTCTGGAAGAAGAGGTAGAGGATGACCATGGGGAGCATAGCCAGCAGGGAACCGGCCATCAGGACCGGGAAGTTGGTGGAGAACTGGCCGCGCAGGGTGGCAAGGCCGGAGGACAGGGTCATCATCTTCAGGTCGGAGTTGACGACCAACGGCCACATCAGGTCGCTGTAGGCAAACACTGCCGTGAACACGGTCAGGGCCGCCACCGAGGAGCTGGTCAGGGGGAACATGACCTTGGTGAAGGTCTGCCACTGGTTGCAGCCGTCCAGGAAGGCCGCCTCCGCCACCTCATTGGGGATGCCCAGGTAGGCCTGGCGCAGGAAGAAGGTACCGAAGGCGCTGACCAGGCCGGGGAAGACCAGGGCCGCGATGGAGTTGGCGATGCCCAGCTTGGCCACCATCTGATACTGGGGGATGATGAAGATCTGGCTGGGCAGCATCATCTGCATCAGCACAATGCCGAACAGGAGGTTCTTGCCCTTGAAGTGCAGCTTGGCAAAGGCGTAGCCAGCCATGGAGCTGAAGAGCACCGCGAATACCACACGGAAGACAATCATCAGGATCGTGTTGGCATACATGCTCACGAAGGGCAGGCTCTTGACCGCCTCAAAGAAGTTGTCCAGCATGATCGTGTTGGGGAAGATGGTGGGGGGCACCTGCATACTCTCCGACACAGTCTTGGAGCTGGTGAGGATCATCCACATAAAGGGGAAGACCATGATGATGGAACCGATCACCAGCGCCGCATAGGTGACGATTTTCCCGGTCTTTTGGGAGCGTTCCAAGGATTTTGTGTTCATCTGTAATCCCTCCTTAAATCTCGTAGTTAACCCACTTCTTCTGGCCCCAGAACTGGAAGAGGGTGGCAATGCCGATAATCAGCACCGTCCATACTGCGATGGCCGAGCCGGAGCCGCGGCTGCCGGCCACGAAGGACTCACGGTAGAACAGGTAGATGAGGCTCTGCACGTTGGTCAGCGCCGGGTTGGTCTCCTCCACCATCATATAGATCAGGTCGTAGACCTTGATGGAGGCCATCAGGCGCATAATCATGGTGACGAACAGGGTGGGGGAGACCATGGGCAGGGTGATCTTGAAAAACTGCGTGATCTTGCTGGCCCCATCGATGGAGGCGGCCTCGTAGTAGGACTTGGAGATGTTCTGGAGGCCGGAGAGCAGCAGCACCGCGTCATAGCCGATGGAGCTCCAGATGGCCACAATGGCGCAGGAGATGAGGGCTACGTTGGGGTCGGTGATCCACTTGACATGGGTGCCGAAAATCTGGTTGAGGACGCCGTAGTCCGCGTTGAAGATCCAGCGCCAGACCATGGTTACGGCGGCGGGGGCGCAGACCATGGGCAGGAAGAAGATGGTGCGGAAGCCGCCCTTGAACTTCACCTTGGCGTTGAGCATCACCGCCACCAGCAGCGACAGGAAGATGCCCACCGGCACCGTCAGCACACAAAAGAGCAGCGTGTTGCCGGTGGCTTTCCAGAACTCGGCGTTCTGGAACATGTTGATGTAATTGCCTAGGCCGATGAACTTGTAATGGCCGAAGCCCAGGTGCTCACAGAAGCTGGCGTAGATGGTCTGGATAAAGGGCCACACGTTCAGCACCAGCAGGCCGATGATGGTGGGAGCCACCATGAACCAGCCCCAATTCTGCTCAATGCGGGCGGCCCGGGACAGTTTATTTGTATGCAAAGCAATACCCTCCTCTCGAATATCCCTATCAGGACGCGGACTCGACATAGCTGTCCGCGATCTCCTGCATATGTGCAAGGCTCTGGTCGATGTCCGCGCCGTTGTAGATGCGCACCATCTCGTCGGCAACCGTGGACTTCCACTTGCGCCGGGTGGCGTTGTTGATGTACTGCACCACATAGTCGAACTGGTCGTAGCACTTCTGCACGTCAATCATGTAGTCAAACTGCTGGAACACGGTGGACCAGGTGTCCTCCAGGCCGTTATAGGCGGGGATGGCCGCGCCGGACTCGCCCTGGATGCGCTGGCCCTCCTCGCTGCCGAAGAAGCGGAGCACGTCCTTGACAACCTCCAGGTTCTTCCCCTTGGCGGCGGTGGAGTAGCACAGGCCGTTGGAGATGGTGGCCCGCCCGTCGCCGCTGACGGGGTTGGGGCACTTGGGCAGCACGGCGATATCCCACTTGCCCACCATTTCCGGGTAGTTCTTCAGCTCGTTGAGCAGGTTCCAGTTGCCCTCCAGGAACATGGCGCCCTGCTCGGAGAAGAAAGCGGTGCCGGGGGTTGTCTCAGCAAAGTAGGCCTGGTTGGGGCACCAGTCGTTTTGCTGGAGGCCGACGTAATACTTGATCGCCTCCGCCGTGGCGGGCTGGGTGTAGCCAGCGTAGACGTTGTTTTCATCGAGGATGTAGCCGCCGTTCTGATAGACAAAATTCCAGTAGCCCAGCTGCTCGTCGCTGTAGGCCATATAGCCGTACTTGCCGGTTTTCTGGTAGATCTGGGCGGAGGCGGCCTCCATGTCGTCCCAGGTCCAGCTCTCGTCGGGGTAGGCCACCCCGGCCGCGTCGAACATCTCCTTGTTGTAGACCAGCAGGACGTTATCCTTGTCCTTTGGCACGCCGTAGAGCTTGCCGTCCGTGCCGCTGGCGTTGCTCAGGGAGATCTCGGAATAGTGGTCCGCATAGAAATTGGGGTCCTCTGCATCGTAGAGGTCTGTCAGATCCGCCAGGATGCCGAAGTCCGCGTAGTACAGGATCTGGTCGGTATGCATCCAATAGATGTCGGGCATGGTATTGCTCTCGGCGGCGGCCTCCAGCTTGGTCCAATATTCGCTCCAGCTGGTGACCTGCACCTCAATGACCACATCTGGGTGCTGGGCTGTGTAGGCGTCGCACATGGCCTGCATCCCGTCCCGCTGGGCGATGTCCCAGATCTGGAAGGTCAGGTGGGTCTTGCCGTCTGACGAGCCGCACCCAGTGACCGACAGCAGCAGCGTGAGCGCCAACGCCGCCGCTATCATGCGGGGGAATCTTCTTTTCATAAACACCACTCCTCTTTTTCGTTTTCCTGGCCGGCCCCCTTCCGCTCAAGGCCAGCCATTACGGAACCTGCTGAAACTATAATACGCAAAGTGGATATCTGTAAATGCCTTGGTATGTGGAAAATATGCGGTCATTCCAGAAAAAGCGGTTTTTCGTAAGGTAATCACGCATTTTTAAATATTTTTAAACAAATTCGTTGCATTCGACAGAAGAAACCCCTGCTTTTTTAGCGAAAATGACAAGAACCAATCCCGGAACTGCCGGATCTGCCGCGCTGGCAGGGCTTGGGACGCCGCCGGACATATACGCTGATGTTGGATTGCCGCCCACTGCCGCTGTTGCATTTGGCAGGAGCTTGTGATATAGTCGAAGCGGTTGGGAAACGGTAAAAAGGAGGCGAGGAAAAACGGGGTGTGGCAAGGCGGAGGACGCAGGCGGGCTGACGCCCGCCAAGGACGACAACGCAGTCCACGCCCTGCTTGAGCCGCCGAACTTTACCGATTCTCAGCCGTTTCGACTATATACTGGCGGACAAATACAACAGCGCCGCCCGGAGGCGGCGCGGGAGGAGGAGGCTATGCCAAACGACCGCATCCCCCAGGGGAATGGCCGGAGGTCCGGCCCGCGCCGGTTCCTGGAGCTTTTGCAGCAGGAGGGCGCGGCCCTGCTCCGGCTCAATGTGATGTTCCTGCTCAGCTGCATCCCCGTGGTTACGCTCCCGCCCGCCTGCCTCGCGCTGCACCGGGCCATCTGCCGGATGGAGGCGGGGGAGGGGGGACGCCGGCGCTACTGGGACGCTTTCCGGCAGGGCTGGCGGGACGGCTTCGCCGCCTTCCTGCTCACCGCCCTGCCGCTGGCGGCGGCGGGCTACGGTATGTGGTTCTACCTGCGCTTCGCCGCGTCCAACCCCCTGTTTTACCTGCCGTTCATGCTGTGCTCCACCATCTTCCTGGTGACGCTGCTGTCCTCAACCTACCTGTACGGCCTTCTGGCGGACGGGCGGGCCCTGTCAAAGGGGACGCTGCGCCTGGCGTTGGTGCTGGGCGTCGGGAAACCCCTGCGGGCGGTGCTGGCGGCTCTGCTGTGGTACGGGCCGCTGCTGGCCGCGCTGCTCTGGTTCCCGCTGAGCGGCGCATACCTGTTCCTGATCGGTTTCTCCATCCCCTGCCTGATGGGACGGCTCGCCCTCGCCCCGGTCCTGGAGGGGTATGGAGGGGCAATGTAAGGACGGCGGCCGGCCCACACGAAATCGCCAAGGGGCCGCCCAGGCGGTCTTGAAACCTGGGCGGCCCCTTGGCCGTTCATATAGAGCCGATATCAAAGAGAGTAGGTATATTGTTTCCCAACGCCGCCCCATCGGCGCTGGAGGAAACACACAGGGGGAAACCGGAAAAAAGAAACGCTCCGTGCAAAACACGGAACGCACAAAGCCCCACCTGGCTAAGGTGAGGCCGAACAGAAAGCGCACTTCCGGTTTCGGCAGAATGCCGCCAAACTGCCATGTATCTGACTTATCCTCTCCAGGAGGCATCACAGTGACCGACTCGCAGGGATTCCCACCCTATTCCATGTGCCGCGCAGCGCGGCGGCAGTTGGCATATACATGATTGAATTGACCTTACTATACCACAGTGCTTTCTGTTTGTAAAGGGGGTTCCTGCAATTTTCCGGATGCCGCTCCTACTGCTTTTTCCGCAGGATTCGCTTGCACACCACGAAGGAGACGGCCACCACCAGCAGGTCAATCCCTGCCGCGGCCAGGAACGCCGGAGAGAACGGGTCCGACACGTTGCCGCCCATGATCGTAACTGCCACCATCGTAGGGCACAGCCCCAGCAGGCTCCCGGCTAAATAGGGCCCAAAGGGCAGCCGCACCGCGCCAAAATAGAGGCTGACCACGTCCCCGGGCAGGATGCCCACCGCCCGGGCCAGCAGTACGAACAGGAAGTTGTTCTCCTGGCGCAGCTTTTCCACTGTTTGCAGCTTGGCGTACTTCTGCCGCAGCCGGTCCAGCGTCTCCGCCGCCGAGCAGCGGCCCACCAGATAGGGGAGCGCGCTGCACACCGCCAGCCCAATGAGGTTCACCGCCAGCGCGGCTGGCAGGGGGAACAGCAGGCCCCCGGCCAAGTACAGCGCCACCAGGGGGAAAAATACAGTCATGCTCTTGCAGGCATACAGCGCAAGGAGAAACAGCGCCGCCAGCCAGGGGCTGGCAGGGGACCAGCTGAGCAGGTCGCCGGCCTTCAGGTCCCTGCCCAGCAGGAGGAACAACACCGCGCAGACCGCCATTACCACGGCGGGCAGGGCTTTAAACCGGTTTGCTTTCGTAAAAAGTGCTCCTTTCATTGAAAAATAGGAAAAGGGCCAGCGCACTGGTCCCCTCATCGTATTCCACAATGTACCACAATCATCGGGGAAATGCAAGGACTTTCTGCTTTTGGGGTCCGGCCCGCCGGGCAGGGTTGATCTGACAGCGGCGCTATGCTATACTTTGTCCTGATACAAGGCGGGAAATCAGACATACGGAGGGGAATTATGAAAACTATTTGTGGAGTAAACTGTAAGGAATGCGGCTGGAGCGGGGAATGCCAGGGCTGCGCGGAGACCGGCGGCCGGCCCTTCGGCGGGGAGTGCGTAGCGGCGCGGTACTGCCAAAAGGGGGAGGGCGCGCTCTGTGCGCTGAAGGAACAGCTGCTTGCGGCGTTCCGTGCGCTTGCGATTGCGGACATGGAGGAGGTCACAGAGCTTCACCCGCTCAGGGGCTCCTTTATCAACATCGCTTACCCGCTCCCCAGCGGGCAGACGGTCAAGCTCTGGGATGACAATAAAATCTATCTGGGGAACCAGCTCCATAAAAAGGGCGGCGACCGGTGCTATGGCATTGCCGCGGATGACCAGTATCTCATGGTAGCTGAATACGGCGAAAACGGCTCCAACGCCGAAATCGTCGTATTCAAACGCTGGAATATCCCCGCATAAGGGGCACGCTAGGTCTCCCGGCTCTGCCGGGCCTCGCTGTCCAGCCGGACGAAGGCGAAGTCCTTCGCCAGCAGCGCCTGCACCTGGGGCAGCAGGTGTCCGGCCATAGCCATCTGCTCCGGGCGCACCTGGAGCAGCGCGCCGTCCTCCCGCAGGCGGAGGCGGAGGTCGGAAAAGCCCATCGCCAGCAGCGCCGCCTCCCCCCGCGCAACCCGGGCCAGGTCTCCGGCGGTGATGGCGGTCCCGGTGGGGATGCGGGTGGCAAGGCAGGCGTAGGAGGGCTTGTCCCACACCGGGAGGCCCGCCGCCCGGGCCAGAGTGCGGATCTCCGCCTTGGCAATGCCGCACTCCCGCAGGGGGGAGCGGACGCCCAGCTCCCGGAGGGCGCGCATACCGGGCCGGTCCCCGGCGTCATCGGAGGCGTTGCTGCCATCCAGCACCAGCGGGAAACCGTCTGCCGCCGCCTCATCCAGCAATCGGGAGAACAGGGCCCGCTTGCAGTGGTAGCAGCGGTCCGGCTGGTTGGCTGCCGCCGCTGGGACGGCCAGGATGTCAAAGGGGATCACCTTCAGCGGCGCACCCAGCCGCCGGGCGGTGTCCTGGGCGTCCTCCAGCTCAAAATCCGGCTGGAAGGGAGTGCGGACAAAATAGGCCGCCGTCCGCCGGGCATAGCGCATGGCCTCATGGAGCAGCCATGCCGAGTCCACGCCGCCGGAGAAGGCCACGGCGGCGTCCGTGTTCTGTGTAAAAAATTCCTGTATGGTCATTGGTTCCTCCCATCTGCCCGCCGCACGCTCTGCAGCGGGCTGCTTTTTATTATGACAGAAACCTCCAGGCTTGTCCAGAGAATACCTGCCCCGCCCAGGGTCACAATCACCAGGCAAGTGTCCCTTGCCATTGCGGGGGGAGAGGCGTAAGATAGGCTCACGATTTCATCAAGTATGGGAAGGGAGTCTTAGCTTTGCATACCGAACAGCGGGAGGGCGGGGAGAAGCAGAGCCCCATCCAGCGGGCGGCGGCCTTTATTGTCGACAAGCGGAAGGCATTCTACCTGCTGTACATAGGGCTCTCCATTTTTTGCGTGTTCTCCTCGAAATGGGTTTCTGTCAACGACGACCTCACCAGCTATCTGCCCGGGGAGACAGAGACCCGGCGGGGGCTGACCGCCATGGAGGCGGAATTTGTCACCTTCGGCAGCAGCCGCGTGCTGGTGGACAACGTCTCCTATGCCCAGGCGGAGGGGCTGGCCAGCCGCCTGGAGGCCATTGAGGGCGTAAAGAGCGTGGAATTCGACGGCACGGAGGACCACTACCGCTCCGGCGCCGCCCTCTTCTCCGTCACCTACGACGGCACGGCCACGGACCCGGTGAGCCTGGAGGCCCTGGAGCGGGTGCGGGAGGAGCTGGGGGCCTATGACCTCTACATCACCGGAGACACCGGCGATTCCGCCTCCGCCAGCCTGGACGCGGAGATGCAGCTGGTAATGCTCATCGCCGTTGGCATCATCCTGCTGGTGCTGCTGTTCACCTCCCACACCTATATGGAGATCCCCGTGCTGCTGATGACCTTCGGCATGGCGGCGCTGCTGAACAAGGGGACCAACTTCCTCTTTGGGGAGATCTCCTTTGTCTCCAACTCCGTAGCCGTGGTCTTGCAGCTGGCCCTGGCCATCGATTACGCCATTATCCTCTGCCACCGCTACACCGAGGAGCGGGAGCGCATGGGGGCCCGGGACGCGGTGGTGACGGCCCTGAGCAAGGCGATCCCGGAGATCTCCGGCAGCTCCATGACCACCCTCTCCGGCCTGGGCGCCATGTGCTTCATGCGCTTTGGGATTGGCCGGGACCTGGGGTTCGTGCTGATGAAGGCCATCGTACTGAGCCTGCTGAGCGTATTCACCCTGATGCCGGGGCTACTGATGAGCTTCAGCGGCCTCATTGACCGCACCCACCACCGCAGCTTTGTCCCCACCATCTCCGGCTGGGGCCGCTTGGCGGTGAAGACCCGCTTCATCATGCCGCCCATCTTCGCACTGCTGCTGGTGGGCGGGTTCCTCTTCTCCGCCCGCTGCCCCTACGTCTACGGGCAGACCACCCTCACCACCTTCTCCCAGAACGAGTCCCAGCTCGCCCAGCAGAAGGTGGACGGGACCTTCGGCGGCGTGAACACCATCGCCATGCTGGTACCCGCCGGGGACTATGAGCAGGAGGGCCGCCTGCTGCGGCGGCTGGACGCCATGCCCCAGGTGGATTCCGTGCTGGGGCTGGCCAGCGTGGAGGCCGTGGACGGCTATGTGCTCACCGACCGGCTGACCCCCCGCCAGTTCGCGGAGTTGACGGACCTGGATATCGAGGCCGCCCGCCTGCTCTACTCCGCCTATGCCGTAGACCAGGAGACCTATGGCCGTCTTGTCTCCGGAGTGGACAGCTACGGCGTGCCCCTGCTGGACATGTTCCTGTTCGTCTACGACCAGATGCAGGCGGGGTACGTGACGTTGGACGAGGAGATGACGGAGTCCATCGAGGACCTCCACGCCCAGCTCCATGACGCCCAGCTCCAGCTGAAGGGGGAGACCTACAGCCGCCTGGTCCTCCAGCTGGGGCTGCCGGAGGAGAGCCAGGAGACCTTCGACTTCCTGGGCGTGCTCCACAAGGCGGCGGCGGACTACTACCCGGAGGGCGTACTGGTGGTGGGCAACTCCACCAGCGATTTTGACCTGTCCTCGTCCTTCAGCAACGACAATACCCTCATCAGCGTCCTGACCATCGTCTTTGTCATACTGGTGCTGGTGTTCACCTTCAAATCCGCGGGCCTGCCGGTGCTGCTGATCCTGGTCATCCAGGGCAGCGTATGGATCAACTTCTCCTTCCCCTACCTCATGGGGGAGAACATGTTCTTCCTCAGTTACCTGGTGGTCAGCTCCATCCAGATGGGGGCGAACATCGATTACGCCATCGTCATCGCCAACCGCTACACGGAGCTGCGCCAGTCCATGCCCCACAAGGATGCGGTAGTGGAGTCCCTCAACGAGGCGTTCCCCACCATCATCACCTCCGGTTCCATCCTGGCCTCTGCCGGGATTCTGATCGGGTTCCTCTCATCCAACCCGTCCATCGCCTCCATCGGCGTTTGCCTGGGCCGGGGGACACTGATCTCCATCTTCCTGGTTATGGGCATCCTGCCCCAGATTTTGCTGTTGGGGGACATCATCATCGACAAGACAGCGGTTACGCTGAAAGCCCGTCTGCCCCTGCAAACCCACACCGGCACGATGCGCCTGGACGGCCATGTGCGCGGCTACGTCTCCGGGATGGTGGACGCCGATTTCAGCGGCACGCTCCATGGGACCGTCAGCGCCAGCCTGGAGGCCGGGGCTGTCCAGACAGAACAGGAGGGGGCGCAGGCATGAGAAAGCAAATGGCAAACCGGGCGTTGGCCCTGCTGCTGGCCCTCTGCCTGCTCGCGGCCCTGCCCGGGACGCGGATTGCCCGGGCAGAGGGGGAGGCTGTGACCATCTCCACGGTGGAGGATCTGCTGGCGCTGCGCAAGCAATGCACCCTGGACACCTGGTCCCAGGGCCGCACAGTGGTGCTGGCTGCGGATCTGGATCTGGCCGGCTGTGACTTTGCCCCCATCCCCACCTTTGGGGGGACCTTTGACGGCCAGGGGCACACCATTTCCAATCTCCACCTGGCCGGGGAGGGCCCGGCGGTGGGATTCTTCCGCTACCTGCAAACCGGCGCCGTGGTGCGGGATCTGCATCTCACCGGCACGGCGGCCCCCGCTGGGAACGCCTGCCAGGTAGGGGCCGTAGCCGGGGTGAACAGCGGCTCCATCCAAGGGTGCAGCTTCCGGGGCACGGTCCAGGGGGAGAGCAGTGTGGGCGGCATTGTGGGGCTGAACCGGGAGGGCGGCGAGGTCTCCGGCTGCGCCGTATCCGGAGCGGTCCTGGGCAGCAGCGCCGCCGGCGGCGTGGCGGGGCAGAACCTGGGGGTCCTGCTCAAGTGTACCAACGCCGCCAGCGTCAACACCGCCAGCCCTGACGCCCAGATCCGGCTTCAGGATCTGGCGGCGGAGGCCCCGCTGGAGCAGCTGGCTGCATCGGAGGACAGTGAATCCGGGGAGGGGCTGCTCTCCAGCCACAGCGACACCGGCGGTATTGTAGGGCTGAGCCATGGCGTGGTGCAGAGCTGCGCCAATACCGGCGCGGTGGGCTATCCCCATGTGGGCTACAATGTGGGCGGCGTGGCGGGCCGTCAGAGCGGCTACATGGCCGGCTGTACCAACAGCGGCGCAGTCTGCGGCCGCAAGGACGTGGGCGGCATCACGGGCCAGGCGGAGCCGGACGTGATCTGGAACCCGGGCACGGAGACGCTGGACCGGCTGGACCGGGAGCTGGATGTGCTGGACAGCCTTATCAATCAGTCTCTGGACGGCGCGGATGCCCACAGCAGCCGGATTTCCCAGCGGCTGACCGCCCTGGGCAGCTACACGGACGATGCCAGGGATCGCTCCCGCTCCCTGTTAGAGCAGACCACTGGCTTTGTTGACGGCAATGTAGAGGAAATCAATTCCCTCAGCGCCGCCGTCACCGCCGCACTGGACCGGGCCGCCCCTGGCCTGGACGACTTGGCAGACGCGGCGGGCCGGATTGACGACCTGTGCGGCCGGCTGGACGAGGCCCTGGACGCCCTGGCGGATGCCGGGGCCATCGGGCAGGATGTGGCCGCTGCCGCCGCCCGGGCTGCCCAGCGGCTGGAGCAGGCGGGCGGGGCCATGGAGGGGGCTGTGGACGGACTGCGCTCCGCGCTCCGCCGCCTCCAGGATGCTGTTGTCCACAGGGACCCGGCAGCGGAGCGGCAGGCGCTGGCGGAGCTGGCTGCTGCGGTCTCCGACCTTGGGACGGCCCTGTCCCAGGCGGGGGAGGCCTCCGCACAACTGCTGGGTATCCTGCGGGATGCCCTCCAGGGGATGCTGGACACCCTCCCCGCCCCCTGGGAGACGCCCTCCGGCTTCAGCCAGGCCCTCCGGGATGCCTTGGCGGCGCTCACCTCCACTGAGGCCCTCCGGGCCATGGAGGAGCTGGAGGCGGCCATGGCCGCTATGGGGGCCGCCGCCGGCCAGGCGGGGGAGAGTCTCGCCGTGCTGACGCAGAATACGGAATTCCACTGGGAGGCCCTGCGGGACAGCCTGGCAGGGACGGGTAACGCAATGGCGGAGCTCCGTGCCGCCGCCCGGTCCTTCTCCGCCGCCATGGAGGCCCTGGGGCGTGCCGCCGAAGGGGCGGGGGAGATCTCCGGCCCCATGGGGGACGCGCTTGACGCCCTGCGGGGTGCATCCAATATCACCGCCGGGATCGGCGGGCGGTTGGAGAATGCCTTTGAGGCCATGGGCGGGGCCGTGGACGAACTGCGCCGGGGCGGTCCCGTGACCCTCCGCCCTCTGGGGGACAGCTTCCGGGAGGACGGCGACGGCCTCTATGACGCCGTGACCAGCCTCTCCAAGGAGATGGAGGGCCTCCATGCGGAGGTGGACGGCGCGCAGGGCTCCCTTTCGGAGGATCTGCGGGGCATTACCCGCCAGTTCAGCGTCATCACCGACCTGCTGCTGGATGCGGCGGAGCAGGTGCGCGAGGGCGTACAGGAGCCGGAGGTCATCTCCGACAGCTCGGATCAGAGCATTGCTGATGCCCGGGAGGGCAAGATTACCCTGTGTACCAACACCGGCCCTGTGGACGGGGACCGGAATGTGGGCGGCGTGGCGGGGACTATGGCCATTGACTACGATCTGGACCCGGAGGACGATATCCAGCGGTTTTCCCTGGGCAGCACCTATGAGACGAAGGCTGTGCTGCTGGAGAATGTGAACCGGGGCGCTGTGACAGCAAAAAAGGACTGCGCCGGCGGCGTTGTGGGCCGGATGGACCTGGGGGCTTTGGCGTCCTGCGAGAACTACGGCGGCGTATCCAGCGCCAGCGGCAGCTATGTGGGCGGTATTGCCGGGTGGTCGGATGCCGCCATCCGGGAGAGCTTCGCCAAGTGCAGCCTCTCCGGCGGGAACGACGTGGGCGGCATCGCCGGGTGGGCGGCCCGCCTGCATGGATGCCGGGCGATTGTCACGATAACCGGGGCCTCCGGACGGACGGGGGCTGTGGCGGGGAGCGCGGATCTGGAAGGCGGCCGTATCACCGGCAACCGCTTTGTAGACACCGGCACAGCCGGGATTGACGGGGTGAGCTATGCGGGTGTGGCGGAGCCCATCGAATATGCCGCGCTCTGCGGGGAGGCGAATATCCCGGAGGAGTTCACCTCCTTTACCCTGACCCTTTTGGCCGATGGGGCCGCTGCCGCGTCCATCCCCTTCCAGTATGGGCAGGACCTCAGCCGCATCCCCCTGCCGGTTCCGCCGGAGAAGGCGGGGTACTATGGCCGCTGGCCGTCCTTTGACACCTCCGGGCTGTGCTCTGATGTGACGGTGGAGGCTGTCTATACCCCCTGGGCGGCCCTGGTGGCCAGCCAGGAGACGACGGAGGCGGGCCTGTCCCTGGCTCTGGCCGAGGGCCGGTTTACGGAGGACGCAGTTCTCCATGTGTACCAGGGTACCCGGACGCCGCCCCCGGCGGCGGAGGGGAGCCCCGTCTGGGAAATCTCCCTCACGGGAACGGACCTGGACGCCTCTGCCCAGGTCCCCCTACGGCTTCTGGCCGGAAAGGGCGGCGCTGTCTGGCAGTACACGGACAGCGGGTGGCGGAAGGTGACGGCCGAGGCCAACGGGCAGTACCTGCTGCTGTCCATGGATGGCCTGTCCGGCATCTACTGCACCGCGCCGGCCCAGGAGCGTTCTGCCCTGGTTCTACTGTTCCCGGCGGGGCTGGCCGCCGCTGCGGCTGCTGTGCTGGTATGGCGGAAAAAGCACCGCAGGCATCCCAAGGCGGCTTAGAACCTGTAGTGTCCACGGCTTGCCCATATAGGATTCTTCTATCTATGAAGGATGCGGCCTTATCCCGGTTTTGGCCGCATCCTTCTGCCGCTTTTTCCTGGCTGTTCAACTTGATGGCCGCTCTTGTGCGCGCCCGCTCCGGAGAGGGCCTTGCGGCGGCGGGGAAGCTGTGCTATGATAGGCATATAAAGAAACCGTTAGGACAGGCATAGAAAGGAGGCCCCATGGCTGGAGAAAAGATGAGCTCGTTGGATAAGGACACGGTGCTGCTGCTCAACAAGGGGAAACGCGGCCTGTTCCATCTGGCCTTTGGCCGCACGGCGGTGATTATCGTCCTGCTGGCACTCCAGGTGGCGCTGCTGTTTTTCGGCTTCTTTCGGCTGGGGAAGTATATCTATTATGGCGGGTCCATGCTGCTGTCCCTGGTGGTGGCGTTGATGGTGGTGAACAAACCAGGCAACCCGGCTGGAAAGATCACCTGGATTCTTCTGATTATGCTGTTCCCCGTGTTTGCCGCGCTCTTTTACCTCTATGTGGAGACGGAGCTGGGCCACCGGCTGGCCAAGCGGCGGCTGGAGGAGATCGCTGCCCAGACCGCCTCGTTCGCCCCACCCAGGCCGGAGATGCTCCAGCGCCTGCGGGAGCGGGACCCGGGCTTCGCGGGCCTGGCGGCATATATGGAGCGCAGCGGCGGCTGGTCCGCCTACGAGAACTCCAACGCAGCCTACCTGCCCATCGGGGAGGCTGCCCTGGAGGCGATCCTAGCGCAGCTGGAGGGGGCGGAGTCGTTCATCTTTTTGGAATATTTCATTGTGGAGGAGGGCTACATGTGGGGCCGCATCCTCAGTGTGCTGGAGCGGAAGGCGCTGGAGGGCGTGGAGGTGCGGGTGATGTACGACGGGACCTGCGCAGTGGGGCGTCTGCCCTACCAGTACCCTAAGAAGCTGGAGAAGCTGGGCATCCGCTGCAAGATGTACGCGCCCCTGCGGCCCCTGGTATCCACCCACTACAACAACCGGGATCACCGGAAAATCCTGGTGGTGGACGGGCGAGCCGCGTTCACTGGCGGGATCAACCTGGCGGACGAATATATCAACCGCAAGACCCTCCACGGCCACTGGAAGGACACAGCTGTGATGGTCACGGGCGAGGCCGTGCGCAGCTTTACGCTGATGTTTTTACAGATGTGGAACGTCTCCGCCTGGGAGGATGAGGACTACGCCCGCTATCTGGACGCCTCCGTCCCGGCAGAGGGGGCCGGCTGGGTGATCCCCTACGGCGACAGCCCCTTCCACCGGGAAAATATGGGGGAAATGGTGTATATGGACATCCTCAACCGGGCCACGGAGTACGTCCACATCATGACGCCCTACCTGATTATCGACCATGAGATGGCCACCGCCCTGACCTTTGCCGCCAAGCGGGGGGTAGATGTAAAGCTGATCGTCCCATCCCAGCCGGACAAGCGGGCGGTATTTGCGGTGACAAAGTCGTACTACCGGGGGCTGATCGAGGGGGGCGTGCAGATCTATGAGTACACCCCCGGCTTCATCCACGCCAAGAGCTTTGTCAGCGACGGCGACACGGCGGTGGTGGGGAGCATCAACCTGGACTACCGCAGCCTGTACCTCCACTTTGAGTGTGCGGCGCTGTTCTACGGCGCTCCGGTGGTGGGCGCGGTGGAGGCGGATTTCCAGCAGACGCTGGGAAAGTGCCAGCGGATGACCGTGGAGAGCTGCCGGCATGACCGGCTGGGGCGGCGGCTGCTCGGATGGCTGCTCCGGCCTCTGGCGCCGCTGATGTAGGCTGCGTCCTTCCTATGGGCTTGCCCAAGGCGGGAGCACATGGTCTGGGCCTCCGTGACAATGTCACGGAGGCCCAGACTCTGCGATGGCCGCAATGGGTGCGTATGTTTAAAAATTGCTCTGGCCCTGCCAGCTCTGGGCGGCAGCGCAATAGGGGACGCCCTTGACATTGTGGAACTGGACGAATTTCAGGGAATACAGGTCCCCGGAGATGTAGCGTTCATAGTCTGGCTGGAAGAGCACGATATAGTCGCTGCCTACGGTGTGGAGGATTCCCTGCCAAGTCACGGACTGCTGCGGCCCGATCTGGAAGGTCGCCACAACGAAATAGCCTACATTCCGGTTCAGAAGGCTCCGCAGTGACGCCTGGTAGGCTTCGCTGGCATTGGCGGGCATATGGGTGCCCTCCATATCGACGGGGTTTTTCATCCGCTGGCTTTGGGCGGCGGCGCTGGAGATCTCCTCCAGCCTGCCCTCGCTGTTCATGCCCTGGATAGGCGCGGGCTCCCTGACGGATACGGTGAAGCTCTCCGCGCCGCCGGGCGGCAGCTGCCCGGCATAGCCCAGGCTGGGGTCGCCATAGACCCAGCTGTTATTCATGGTACTGGCGGCCTCCGGCGGCATACGCATCCCGGTCTCGTCCGGCGCACTCATGGGCGGGCGGAGCTCTCCGCTTGCTGCCATACGCATGGTCTGGTCGTTCTGATGCATCTCGATCCACTCCTCCTTGTTCTGGGTTTCATGTGTCATAATAGGCGTTTGTTGGGTTGTAGAAGCAATGATCCCCGATGCGGGTTTGCCAGTAGCCCACATTGGAGGGGAATCTGCTGCGGCAGTCGGGACTGAAGGGGTTGTAAAACCAGAGGGAGTCCGCCACATCCGGCAGGCGGTTGCCCGCAATGGCCCAATCGGCAATCTCATAGTGGATTGCCTCGGGCCGCATATTGTAGATGTTCTGCGGGTTGTATGCGCCCCCCTCGGTCTCGCTGGCACAGACGAACTGGTAAGGCTGGAAAATAATATTGCGGATGCTGCCCTGCCCTACGCGGGCATACTCGCCCCCTGGGGCATGGACGCGGTTCATCACCACACCGGCTACCGCCTTCATCCCGTTCGTCCCCTCCCCGCCGGCCTCGCACTCAATCAGGCGGGCCAGCAGCTCTCTGTCAGAATAAGCCATAACATCACACTCCTGGTCACAACCATCCTATGCATCTGCCCTGCGGGAGGTGCCCGCCCCGCCAGAGGCAGACAAACAGCCAGCCGCCGGCAAAATGCCGGCGGCTGGCCGTTTGCTAGATTGCAAAATCCTCTTCTGTCAGGCGGGAGGTTTGCAGCTTTACCGGACGGGGCGGGACCCGCTTGAAGGGGTCGTACCGGAACCGCCCGCAGTGGTACTCCATAGCCACGACACCCTTCCTGGAGCAGATGACCTCCCGGTCATTGATCATACTGCCCTTGGCGCAGTATGCGCACCGGGGCTCAATATCCTTGCGGAACAACGTCGTCAGCATGACTTATCTCCTTCACACATCCTTCACACAGCGCGGCCTACAGGGAGCGCAGCACCACTTTCCCATCCTCGGCCGTCGCGGCAATCTGGCTGATGGGGTGGTCAAAGCTGTTGATGATCTCCGCAGCCAGCGCATCCTCCACCTCTTTCTGGATGGTGCGGCGCAGGTTCCGCGCACCATAGGTGGCGGAGTAGGACTGATTCACCAGGTATTTCACCAGCTCGTCGTCGTAGCTCAGGTTGAGCCCCTTCTCCTTCATGCTGGCCTTCAGCTCGTCGAGCATCAGCCGGGCAATCGGCAGGAAGTTTTCCTCGGTGAGCTTGTTGAAGTAGACGATTTCGTCCACGCGGTTGATGAACTCCGGCCGTAAGAACTGCTGGAGGGCTTTCATCGCCCGGTCCTTCCCCTGCTCGTTGACGCTCTTATTGAAGCCCACCGTCCCCTCCTTCCGGTCGCTGCCAGCGTTGGAGGTCATGACAATGACGGTATTCTCAAAGTTCACCTTCCGCCCGTGGGCGTCGGTGATCTGGCCGTCATCCAGGATCTGGAGCAGGACGTTGAGCACGTCTGGATGGGCCTTTTCAATCTCGTCAAAGAGGACCACGGAGTAGGGCTTGCGGCGGATCTTCTCTGTCAGCTGCCCCGCCTCGTCGTAGCCCACATAGCCCGGGGGCGAGCCGATGATGCGGGAGACGGAATGCTTCTCCATAAACTCGGACATATCCAGACGGATCAGGCTCTCCGGCGCGTTGAACAGGTCCTCGGCCAGCTGCTTGACCAGCTCCGTTTTGCCCACGCCGGTGCTGCCTACGAAGATGAAGCTTACCGGCTTGTGCTTGGGGGAGATGCCCACCCGGTTGCGGCGGATCGCGGCGGAGACGGCGGCAATCGCCTCGTCCTGTCCCACGATCTTCTCGCGCAGCCGCTGGTCCAGCTCGCTCAGGCGCTTGAATTCCTCCTCCCGGATTTTGCTGGCCGGGATCTTGGTCCACAGCTCGATGACCCGGGCCAGGTTGTCCATGGTCAGCTGGGGTTCCCCTTGGGCGCTGAGCGCATCCTGCTCGGTCTGGAGCTGGAGCTGGCGGCTCTTGATCTCCGCCAGACGCTCAAAATTGGGTTCCTCGGCGGCCTCCAGGAGCTCCTGCTCCTTGGCGTAGTCCGAAATTTCCCGGCTGATCTCCTGCCGCCGGTTGATGTTGGCGTCCTTCAGGTTCATGTCCGAGCAGGCCTCGTCGATCAGGTCGATGGCCTTGTCCGGCAGGAAACGGTCGGTGATATACCGCTCGCTGAGGAGCACCGCCTGGCGCAGGATGCCCTCGGGGATCTTTACCCCGTGGAAGGTCTCATAGTAGTGGGCAATCCCCCGCAGGATGGCCATGGTGTCCTCCACATTGGGCTCGTTCACCGTCACCGGCTGGAAACGCCGCTCCAGGGCGGTGTCCTTCTCAATGTGCTTGCGGTATTCAGTGAAGGTGGTGGCGCCGATGACCTGGATTTCCCCACGGCTCAGGGCGGGCTTGAGGATGTTGGCCGCGTTCATGCTGCCCTCGGCGTCCCCCGCGCCGACAATATTGTGTACCTCGTCAATGACCAGGATGACATTGCCGCACTTGCGGATTTCCTCAATGAGGCCCTTCATCCGGCTCTCGAACTGGCCGCGGAACTGGGTGCCCGCCACCAGGGCCGTCAGGTCCAGCAGGTAGACCTCCTTGTCCCGCAGCTTGAAGGGGACCTCACGGTTGGCAATGCGCTGGGCCAGCCCCTCGGCAATGGCGGTTTTGCCCACGCCGGGCTCGCCGATGAGGCAGGGGTTGTTCTTCTGGCGGCGGTTGAGGATCTGGATCACCCGCTCGATCTCCTGCTCCCGGCCCACCAGCTTATCCAGCTTGCCGGAGCGGGCCCGCTCGGTCAGGTTGATGCAGTAGCTGTCCAGGTATTTCCGCTTGGGCGTCTTCTCCGCCTTCCGCTCCTTGCCCTCATGGCTCCTGCCCTCGCTGGGGGCGGCGGGCTCGCCGCCTCCGCCGAAGAGGCGGTTGAGGAAGGGGAAGGTTGCCGTCTTCCCGTCCTCGCTGTCGTCGTCCTCGTCCTCCCGGGGGATGAGGCCCTCCATACTCTCCGCGCCGCCGAACGCGTGCATCATCTCATCGGAAATGGTGTCCAGATCCTCGTCTGTGATGCCCATGCGGCGCATCATATCGTTTACCTGGGGGAGTCCCAGGTCCTTGGCGCATTTCAGGCACAAGCCCTCGTTGACCGTCTCGCCTTTTTCAATCTTTGAGATAAAGACCACGGCCACCCGTTTCTTACATCTCGTGCACAGGGTCGGTTGCATAGCTTTCTACCTCCATATCCGGCGCGCGGCCGGCCTACATTTCTGCATAATATCCTTTATATCAAAACGCGGGGGCGTTAGCATGAACAAATTGAAAATTTTCTGGTGCTGGAAGATATTTTAAGGGCCCGCCTGTTACATGGCGGAAGGGGCCGCCGGCTGGTCGTTTTGCCATGTTCAGGCGACGCCTAAAGGGTTCCCGCAAATGCGCCGGTCCATTCCGCAATAGGGCCCAGCAGCCATGACCCCTCGGCCATCTCCGGGGCCAGCACCCCCGTCCGGCCCAGGACCCATACGCCCAGGAAGACAAGGAGCACGCCCTTTCCCACGCCGACCAGCAGGCCGCCCGCCTCGTTGAGCTGGCGCAGGACCGGCAGCTTCATCACCACACCCAGCGCCCGCACCGCCAGACGGAGCAGGAAGGAGAGCACCAAAAAGCTTGCCGCGCACACCATGGAGTGCAGAAGGCGGTAGGCCATGGTGTCCAGCACGGTATCCGCCACCTGGGTCCCCATTCCCACAAGGGCGTCCCGGGCGGCTTCACCCAGCGCCTCCTCCCGGGCCGGCAGATCCAGCCCCTCCAGAAGGTCCTGGGCCCGGGAGCGGACGAAGCCGTTGGGGATGGCCTCCACCGCCGCCTCCAGCCCCTCCAGGGGCGAGGCGGCAAGGCTCCCCTCTGCCGCCAGCTCATCCACCCGCTGCGCAATCGCCGCATGGGTGGCGGGGCGGAGGAACCGGTCCACCGCCATTGGCGCGGCAACATTGGCAATCTGGGCCGAGAGGACCAGCGCCAGGAGCATTGCAGCCAGCTCCGCCAGGCTGCGGAAGAGCCCCCGCCGCCAGCCCATCACGGCGCACAGCAGCAGTAATGCCGCAATCACAAGGTCTATCATAACAGAAACAGGCACAAAAGGCCATCCCCTTTCTATGGCAAAATGGAAAATGGTTAGGGCAGGAATCTCCAGGCGGAGGTCCCGGAGATAAGCAGCACCGTTCCGTCATCCCCCATCTGGATCTGCCCGGCGTAATCTGTGCCTTCCAGCCGGGCGCGCTCTGTCAGCGTCCGGTCATAGACAGCCAGGCTGTCCCCGTAGAGCACCGCCAGATACTCCCCGGCGGCGGACAGGTCCAGCACCTCCTCCGTCAGCTCCATGCTGGCCAGCTCATCCCCGTCCAGGCTGTATGTCGTCAGCGTGCAGATATTGCCCGCCTGATAGCGGCCCAGCAGAAGCGCACAGAAGCTGTCCCCGCCCAGCGCATAGTCGTGAAGGTACAGGTTCCCATAGGCGCGGTCCAGCAGGGGCTCCCCCGCCAGGGTGGTGATGGAGAACCGCTTGTCGCACAGGGCCAGGACCCGGTCCCCGTGGCAGGCCAGGTCCATGACCAGGCCGTCCCGGATGGGGTGCTCCCCTGTGCGCTCCGCGCTGTCCAGGTCGTAGGTGAGCAGCTTGCTGGCAAAGGCCCCGTCGTAGGACTCCAGGCTTACCATCACTACGCTGCGGCAGTCCTCTGTTACCACCGCGTCGCTGATATAGTTGTCATAGGAATCGAAGTGGAACACAGGCGCCCCGGCGGGGCTGTAGACGGACACCCGGGCCTTATAGCCGCCCTTCTGCTCCGTCACCGCCAGATAGTCCCCGCTGTTGAGCCGGGCGGCGTAGTAGCTCAGGCCCCGCTCTGTCTTCATCGTGCGCTGGATGCCGTTCTGGTCCAGCAGGTACAGCGTCCCGCCTCCGACGTCGCAGACGGCGGCCTGCCGTGTGCCCACGGAGAGCTGAGGGCTCTCCAGGTTCAGCTGGAGGCTGTAGAGGATTGCGCCGTCATCCCGGAGCAGCTGGGCGGTGTTGGGGCTGACCACCAGCAGGCTGTCCCCCAGGCGACTGTATAGGTTCGCCGGGTCGGCGGCGTAGGCGTAGATATCCTGGGTGGCCGTGCTCTCCCCATACATGAGCCATCGGCGCAGGGCGGCGAAGTGCTGCCCATCCTCCATGGTGGTCAGCACCACCACTGCCAAAACCGCGCATAAAACCGCCAGCAGCGTCAGCAGCCGTTTGAAGAAGCCGCCCTTTTTCCCCTGCGTTTTTTTGCTTTGCTTGCTAGTCATTCAACCGTTCATCCTCATACCAAAGCCTGGTCAGGTACAGCCCCCCCGGCGGGACGGTGGGCCCTGCCAGGGTCCGGTTCCCGCTGTCCAGGATCGCCGGGATGTCCTCCGCCGACAGCTTCCCCTCCGCGGCGTACAGCACTGTGCCGGTAATGGCTCGTACCATATTATACAGGAAACCGTTGGCGCATACCTTCAATTCTAAAAGCTCCCCGCCGCGGGTGACATAGCAGTAGTAGATGGTGCGCACGGTGGTCCGGGTCTCGGTCCCCACGCTGCGCACGGCCCGGAAGTCGTGGGTCCCCTCGAAGGCCCGGGCCGCCCGGTCCATCACCGCCTCGTCCAGCCGCTTGGGGTAGAAGTAGGCCCGGTGGACGTAGAAGGGGTTGCGGATGCGGGAGTTAAAAATCCGGTAGGTATACTCCTTCCTTTGGCAGGAGCCGATGGCATTGAACTCCTCCGCCACGTCAAAGGCGCGGCAGACCACGATATCCTCCGGCAGCCGGGAGTTCACAGCCAGCGGCAGCCGGTCGCAGGGGATGGTGGAGGCGGTCCGGAAATTCGCCACATACCGCTCCGCGTGGACGCCCGCGTCCGTCCGTCCGCAGCCCGTCACCTTGACCGGATGGCAGCAGATGGAGGCCAGCGCCTTCTCCAGGGTCTCTGCCACAGTTACCTGGGTCTTCTGGACCTGCCAGCCGTGGTAGGCGGTCCCGTTATACATCAGTTTCAGAGCTATATTCCGCATAGCGTCCTCCCTCCCGTCATGGGGGCGTCACATCCACCGCCACCAGCTCCGGGCGGTTGAACAGCCGGGGAATGCGCGTACTCTCCCTTGCCAGCCCCCGGCTGACGGCAAACCCCGCCTCCGGGAACGTGTACCAGCCGCCGGCATACCGGGGGAACAGACCCTGATTGGGGGCGTACAGCCCGTTAATGAGGCCGGGGACACGCCATTGCCCGCCGTGGGCGTGGCCGGAGAGGACCAGGTCAAAGGGGTACGCCAGATAGGCGCGGATGTCCTCCGGGCGGTGGGCCAGCAGGACATTCAGCTCCCCCGGGTCCAACGCCGCGCCCACCTGGGCCAGCTGCCGGCCGCTCCTGCCGGATTTCGGGTCGTCGATCCCGCTCAGCCGGAGCGTCTGCCCGGCCGCTGTGGTGATCCGGACGGAGCTGCCCCGCAGGACCTCAACCCCGGCCGCCTCCATCTCCCGGCAGATGCGCTCCGCCTCCCCGCTCATGTACTCGTGGTTCCCCGTGACGTAGAAGCAGGGGAGCCGCTCCGCCAGGAAGGAAACCGTGTCCCAGGCGTTTTTCTCCGGCAGGACGTCGTCCACGATGTCCCCCACCAGGGCCACCGCGTCCGGCTCCAAGGCCAGCACCGCATCTGTCAGCGCCCGCTGCCCGGCCCCATAGGCGCAGCTGTGGAGATCCGCCACCACAGCCAGCCGGACCGGCGCAGCTATCTTATCACTTTCTATCTGGTAATACCGCACGCACAGGCGCGCGTCGCAGGCAATTGCGAGGAAGGCCGCCAGAAGCAGCAGGCCAAGCCCCACCCGTATCGTCCTATTTCTCTTTTGTTTCCCGCCGCTCACAGGCCGAACCTGCCCAAAACCAGCACCGCCGCCAGCACGGCAGCGTAGGCCAGCAGGACCAGGTAGTCCCGCGCCTGGTAGCGGAGCACATGGAGCTTGGTGCGGCCCTGGCCGCCGTGGTAGCAGCGGCACTCCATGGCCACCGCCAGCTCGTCCGCCCGGCGGAACGCCGAGATAAACAGGGGCACCAGCACCGGCACCAACGCCCTCGCCCGGTCCAGCAGGCTCCCGCTCTCAAAGTCGGCCCCACGGGCCTTCTGGGCGGACATGATCTTGTCCGTCTCCTCAATGAGGGTGGGGATAAACCGCAGGGCGATGGACATAATCATCGCCAGCTCATGGACCGGGACCTTGAGCTTTTTCAGCGGCCCCAGCAGGCTCTCCAGCCCGTCCGTCAGGGCGATGGGGCTGGTGGTGTAGGTCAACAGGAAGGTGCCCATAATCAGCATCGTGATGCGCAGCACCATGAAGAAAGCCGTTGCCACGCCCTGCCGGGTGATAGTGAAAATCCAGAAGGAGGCCAGCTCGTCGCCGGGGGTGTAGAACAGGTTCAGCACTGCGGTGAAGCAAATGATGAACAAAATCGGCTTCAGCCCCCGCACCAGCGCCTTGGGCGCCACGCCGGAGACCTTGACCCCCACCGCCAGCAGCGCCGCCACCAGGCCATAGGAGACAAAGGACGTCGCGCAAAACAGGATAACGATATACAGCACCGTCAGCATCAGCTTTGTGCGGGGGTCCAGCCGGTGGGCCAGGGAGCTGCCGGGGAAGTACTGGCCCAGGGTGATATCCTTGAGCATCAGGCCCGCCCCCCTTTCAGCGCGGCGAGCTGGGCGCGCAGCGCAGAGACCGTGTATACGGCGGGGTCCACCGCCACGCCCTGCCGCTGGAGCGCCATGGCCACCTGGGTCACCTGGGGCACGTTCAGCCCCACGTCCAGCAGCTCCTGGGCCCGGCTGAAGACCTCATGGGGTGTGCCGCTCATGACTACGCCGGCGTCCGCCAGCACCACAATGCGCTCCACGTTCTCCGCCACCTCGTCCATGCTGTGGCTGACCATGACTACGGTGGTCCCCTTCTGCTGGTGGTAGGCGCGGATATTCTCCAGCATACTGCGCCGCCCCGCGGGGTCCAGGCCCGCGGAGGGCTCGTCCAGAATCAGCACCTCCGGCTCCATGGCGATCACGCCCGCGATGGCGACCCGCCGCTTTTGGCCGCCGGAGAGGTCGAAGGGGGATTTCTCCAGCAAATCCTCCCCCAGCCCGGCAAAGGCCAGGGCGGAACGGACCCGCCGGTCAATCTCCTTCCCGTCCAGGCCCATGTTTTTCGGGCCAAAGGCGATGTCCTTATATACCGTCTCCTCAAAGAGCTGGTACTCCGGGTACTGGAATACCAGCCCCACCCGGAAACGCACATCTCGGATCTTTTTCGGGTCCGCCCAGATATCCCGGTCCCCCAGGTAGATTCTCCCGCTGGTGGGCCGCAGCAGCCCGTTGAGGTGCTGGATCAGGGTGGACTTTCCCGAGCCCGTGTGCCCGATGATCCCCAAGAACTCCCCCTCCAGGATCTCCATATTGACATTTTTTACCGCGCTGCGGCAGAACGGCGTATTCTCGCCGTAGGTGTGGGTCAGGTTCTCCACACGAATAATGGGTTTCAAGCTCTATTTCCTCCGTGTTCAGGCATCCATCCTTTTCTTCTGTGAACAAAAGGAAAGCATGTTTCATTCTTTTCCGTGGAAAGAAACGGAATGGTTTCTAAAGCGCCCGCGCAATCGCCTCCGCGCACTCCTGGATACCCAGCGCATCCAGGGGCACGTCAAAGCCGTCCTCCCGCAGGCCGTGGAGCAGCTCCACCGTATGGGGCGCGGCCAGCCCGATGGCGTGCAGCTCCTCCGTCCGCACCAGGATTTCCCGGGGCGGGCCGTCCATGACCACATTGCCGCTGTCCATCACCACCACCCGGTCCGCCATGGCGGCCTCGTCCATATGGTGGGTGATCAGCACGATGGTGATGCCCTTCTCCCGGTTCAGCCGCTTCACAGTGTCCAGCACCTCCCGCCGCCCGCAGGGGTCCAGCATGGCCGTGGACTCGTCCATGACAATGCAGGCCGGCTCCATGGCGATCACGCCCGCAATGGCAATGCGCTGCTTCTGCCCGCCGGAGAGGTGGTGGGGCGCGTGGAGGGTGAATTCCTCCATCCCCACCGCCTTCAGCGCGGCGGCCACCCGCCGCTGGATCTCATCTGTGGGCACGCCCAGGTTTTCCGGGCCGAAGGCCACGTCCTCCTCCACCACATTGGCAACGATCTGGTTGTCCGGGTTCTGGAACACCATCCCCACCCGGCGGCGGATCTCCAGCAGGAGGGCTTCGTCCGACGTGTCCATGCCGGACACCCAGACCTTGCCGCCCCCGGGCAGAAGGACTGCGTTCATGTGCTTGGCCAGGGTGGATTTGCCCGAGCCGTTGTGGCCCAGCACCGCCACGAAGGCACCCTGCGCAATGGTGAGATCAATGCCGTGCAGGGCCTGCACCGGCTCCTTCCCCTCGTCGGGGGGATAGGAGAAGGTGAGCTGTTCCGTTTTGATAATTTCGCTCATGTGTGTTCCTCGCTATAATAAGGTAATCCCGGTCTTGCGGGATGATGCCGCATTTACCGGTCCCCGGTCCACCGCCCGGTCGCCCCGCAGGGCAGGGTGAGTCCGGTTTCCGTCACCGGCAGGCCGATCTCATCGCTGACCGTGCGGCCGCCGAACCTGCGGGACACCACCGTCTCCAGGAGATAGGTCAGTACGCTGGGGGCCAGCCCCGTGGTATAGGAATTGATGATGACAAACAGCGGCTCGTCCGAGAGAACCCCGGCGCACAGCTCCACGAAGGGGTACAGGCTGTCCTCCAGTTTCCATACCTCGCCGGTGGGCCCGCGGCCATAGCTGGGCGGGTCCATAATGATGGCGTCGTAACGCCGTCCCCGGCGGATCTCCCGCTCCACGAACTTGGCGCAGTCGTCCACAATCCAGCGGATGGGGGCGGCCTCCAGGCCGGAGGCCCGTGCGTTCTCCCGCGCCCACTGGACCATCCCCTTTGCCGCGTCCACATGGCACACGCTGGCCCCGGCTGCGGCGCAGGCCACGCTGGCGGCCCCGGTGTAGGCGAACAGATTCAGCACATTCACCGGCCGGCCCGCGCTGCGGATCTGCTCCTGGGCAAACGCCCAGTTGACCGCCTGCTCCGGGAAGAGGCCCGTATGCTTGAAATTCATCGGCTTGACCTGGAATGTCAGGCTTTGCCAGCGGACAAGCCACTGGGCAGGCAGCCTTGCCTTCTCCCAGCTGCCGCCGCCGGCGCTGGAGCGGAGATACCGTCCGTCCGGGTGTTTCCACCCGGCGTGGCTGCGCGGCGTGGCCCAGATGGCCTGGGGGTCCGGACGCACCAGGAGCTTGTCCCCCCAACGCTCCAGCTTCTCCCCGCCTCCGCAGTCGAGCAGCTCATAATCCTTCCACCCACACGCAGTCCACATGCGCTGTTCCTCCTCCGCTTGTCCGCATAAAAGTCATTTCATTATATACTAGCGGCGGGCAACCGTCAACAAAAGAAATGGGAAAATCAGGGGCCGGCAGGCGTTCATCATGAAAATAGACAGCCGGACCGACGAGTCCGGCTGTCTCATGATGCAGGTTTCAGTCGCAGCATTCGCCCCCTGCAAAGGGGGGATTGGTGGGAATCACCAGGCAGGGCATTTTGCAGGCGCCGCCTATTGCAGCCAGCCCGGCGGCTCCGTATCCAGGGGCGGCTCCGGCTCGGGTTGGACCGGCTGTGCCGGCGGCGGGGCAGGTTCCTCTGCGGGGCTCCCCGGCATGGGCGGCGGCACAGGGATGCCGGCATCCCCGACCACCGGTTCGCCGGAGCCGGGCTGCGACGGCTGTGATGGCTGGCCGGCTATGCCGGTGAGGATGATCCGGTTGCGGCTCTTGTAATTGCTCTTGGCCTCCACCGATCGGGACAGCAGCGTCCCGTCCCCGCTGTAGACATTGCGGTAGGATACCACCTGATAGCCGGTGTAGCCGTTCTGCTTCTGCTTCTGGGTTCCCCAGGCCAGGTCCGCCGACTCCACGTACTCGGTCTCATAGCCGGTCTTGCTGAGCACGTCGTAGGTCATCTTCACATAGGAATCGTCTACCTTGGTCCCGACGATGGTGACAGTCAGCTGGCTGTTGGCATAGGACACGTCGATGCGGATGGGATAGCCGGTGTTGTTTTTGAAACGGAACTCCGGCCCGCCCCAGCTGACGGTGGCATCCATACCCATGGTGATGTATCCGGGGTAGAAGCGGTGGGCGTACCGCTCCACAATTTCCAGATTGGCCAGCAGGGTGGCTAAGTAGATCGTGCTGGACACCTGGCAGATGCCGCCGCCGATGGTGTCCACCGTCTCTCCGTTGACATAGGTGGCCGCAGCGCCGAAGCCCCGCTCCGCTGTGCGCTTTCCCACCACCTTGTTGTAGTCGAAAATGTCGCCGTCATTGAGGATTGTGCCGTTCACCGACTCCCCGGCCAGACGGATGTTGCCCCTGCGGGCGCTGGAGCCGCTGACGTCGGTGGTGGTGGTGGCGAGCACATCCCGGAAGAGCACCGCCTCCAGCTCCTCCGCTGTCATCTCCGGGTAGGAGACGCTGGCGGGCAGCTGCACGGTCTCGCCGGGCACGGCGTTCTCCAGGGCAAAGGACGCCGCCTCGGGGTCCAGGCTGACGCCCACGTCGCCGTCCACCACCTTGCCGCTCTCAATATCATACCGGGCGGCGCTGGGCTCGGCGTTGAGCTCCTGGGCCACCGCCTGGAGATCCAGCTGCTGGGCGGGGACCTCCTCCCAGGGGGCCTCGATGTCCCCGGGGGCCCCTTCCAACGCGGCCAGCTCCTCCACCAGCCCCTCCTGGTCCAGCCGCTGCCCGGCGGCGGGCTTGGTGGCAAAGAGGCCCTCACGGCTCAGCTCATAGCTGCCGTGGACCGGCTCCCGGTCAAAATCCTGGGCCAGCTCGGCCGCCGTGCGGCGCAGGATGGCCTCATCATAGCCGCTGACCGCCGCCTCCACGTCGGTTCTGCCGCCCAGGCGGCCCCAGAGCATGGTCCAGCCGTTTTTCAGCCAGCCCAGCGCGCCTTCCTCCCGGCCCACGCTCCAGACGGACTCCGCCAGGGCGTCGGTGTCGATATGCGCGCCCAGCTCCTGCTGGGTATAGCTCCCCAGCTCCACGCCGTTCGCGCTGACCGTCACCTCGCCCACCAGCAGCGCGTCCGGCGACAGCCGGCCGTCCAGTTCCTCCCGGGTCAGGCCGGAGAGGGCCTCGCTCCCCATGGCGACGCCGGGGAACACGCCCTCATAGGCGTTGGCGTAGACGCCCAGGCCGGCGGCGCAGGCCGCCGCCAGCAGCACCGCTGCCAGGGCCGCAATCCAGCCGGCGTTCCCGCCCCTGCGGACCTTGGCCTGTTCCAATACATCCGAACGGGAGACCCGTTTCCCTTCCATGGCAACCTCCTCCTTCCTCCCCTGGGGGAAGAAGCTTTTCTGTTGGGATACTCCACTCCTGGAGATATCAATATACCACACAGCGAGAAAAAAAGATTTACAATTTTGTAACAAGCAGCCAGTTATTTTCCTCTTCCTGTAAAGCGTCCCCTGGCCCGCCGCCCCATACATGTACAGAAGTCCCCCGCCCTCTCGGAGAGCGGGGGACTTCCTGCCCATATGTAGCTTACTCAGCGACAATGGCTTCGGTGGGGCAGTTAGCAGCGCAGGCGCCGCAGTCCACGCAGGCATCAGCGTCGATCACGTACTGGGAATCGCCCTGGGAGATAGCCTCAACGGGGCAGTTCTCGGCGCAGGAGCCGCAGCTGACGCAGGCGTCGGTAATTTTGTGAGCCATAGTGAATGACCTCCCTATAGAATGGTACTCCCATTGTAACATGAACTTTCAAAATTGCAAGGGTAAAATCTGCGTCTTGGGGAAGAAATGTGTAAAACCCCCTGCGGGGGGAATACTGAACAGGGCAAACGACAAACAAGGATGGTGGAAGCATGTACGACAACCATTTTACACCCCGGGCGCAGAGCGCCCTGCGGCTGGCCCAGGCGGCGGCGGAGGAGCTGGGGCACAGCTATGTGGGCAGCGAGCACCTGCTTCTGGGCCTGCTGCGGGAGGAGGCGGGCGCGGCCCACCGGTGCCTGGCGGAGCAGGCCGTCACCCAGGAGCGGACCCGCGATACGATTGTGCGCATTGTCGGCGCGGGCCTGCCGGGCCTGGCCCCGCCCCAGGGGCTGACGCCCCGGGCCAAGCGGGTGATTGAAAACGCCGTGGGGGAGTCCAGCCGGGGCGGCAGCGGCTATGTGGGCACGGAGCACCTGCTCCTGGGTATCCTGCGGGAGAGCGGCACCATGGCGATGCGGGTGCTGCTGACCATGGGGGCGGACCCGAAAAAGCTGCAAACCGCCCTGCTGGAGCGCATGAGCGTGGTACAGCGCCTCCCCCGGGAGGCCCCTACCCGGCTGGCAGCCCCCCGCCGGGAGGAGGCCCCCCGGTCAAAGGCCCTGGAGCAGTTCACCCGCAGCCTCAACGCCCTGGCCCGGGAGGGCCGCCTGGACCCGGTAGTGGGCCGGGAGCGGGAGATCGCCCGGACCATCCGTATCCTCAGCCGCCGGACCAAGAACAACCCTGTCCTCATCGGAGAGCCCGGCGTGGGCAAAACCGCCGTGGCGGAGGGGCTTGCCCAGCGGATTGTGGCCGGGGACGTGCCGGAGGAGCTGCTGGAGAAGACCATTTTATCCATCGACCTGTCCGCCATGCTGGCCGGGACCAAGTACCGGGGGGAGTTTGAGGAGCGGGTGAAAAACGCCCTGGCGGAGATCCGCCGCATGGGCAATGTCATCCTCTTCATTGACGAGCTCCACACCATCGTCGGGGCGGGCAGCGCCGAGGGGGCGGTGGATGCGGCCAACATTCTCAAGCCCGCCCTGAGCCGGGCGGAGATCCGGGTCATCGGGGCCACGACCCGGGACGAGTACCGCCGGTATATTGAGAAGGACGCGGCCCTGGAGCGCCGGTTTCAGCCGGTGACAGTGGAGGAGCCTGCGGCGGACGTCGCCATCGAGATCCTGCTGGGCCTGCGGGACAAGTACGAGGCCCACCACAAGCTGGCCATCAGTGACGAGGCCATCCGGGCCTCCGTGGAGCTGAGCCGGAGATACCTGCCGGACCGGTACCTGCCGGACAAGGCAATTGACCTGATGGACGAGGCGTGCAGCCGGGTGCGGATGGAGTGTGAGACCCGCACGCCGGACCTCAAACGCCTAGAGGACCGCCTGGAGGCGGTGCGCCGGGAGAAGGCGGAGGCCATCGCCGGGGAGGACTTCGAGGCGGCGGCCCGCCTGCGGGACGTGGAGGACGACTTTGCCCGGCAGCTGCGGGAGGAAAAGGCAAAGTGGCTCAACGGCCGCACAGACGACCTGATTGCCGTGACCGGGGACGACGTGGCCGCCGTGGCGGCGGAGTGGACGGGCATCCCGGTGCGGCGGATCACCGAGGATGAGGGCATCCGCCTGCTGCGCCTGGAGGATGAGCTGAAAAAGCGGGTTGTAGGCCAGGACCAGGCGGTGGAGGCCATCGCCCGGGCCATCCGCCGGGGGCGGCTGGGGCTGAAGGAGCCGGGCAGGCCCATCGGGAGCTTTCTGCTGCTGGGCCCCACGGGCGTGGGCAAGACGGAGCTGTGCCGGGCGCTGTCGGAGGCCCTGTTCGGCCAGGAGGACGCCATGATCCGCATGGACATGTCCGAGTACGCCGAGGGCCACGCCGCCAGCCGTCTGGTGGGCTCGCCGCCGGGCTATGTGGGCCACGATGAGGGGGGCCAGCTCACAGAGAAGGTCCGCCAGCGGCCCTATTCGGTGGTACTCTTTGATGAGATTGAGAAAGCCCATCCGGACGTATGGAACCTTTTGCTGCAAATCCTCGAGGACGGCTGCCTCACCGACAGCCAGGGCCGCCGGGCGGATTTCCGAAACACGGTGGTAGTGATGACCAGCAACGTGGGGGCCCAGCAGATCACCAGCCGGGGGCCCCTGGGCTTTGCCGGGGATGAGGACGGCGAGGACGGCCGTCAGGAGCGCATCCGCCGGTCCGTGACGGAGGAGCTGCGGCGCACCTTCCGCCCGGAGCTGCTCAACCGGATTGATGAGACCATTGTTTTCCGCCAGCTGGCGGAGGAGGACCTGCGGGAGATTGCCCGGCGGCTGCTGGAGCAGAGCGGCCGGCGGGTCGCCGCCCTGGGGATGACGCTGCGGGTGGAGGAGGCGGCTGTGGAGCAGCTGGCCCGGGAGGGGTTCGACGCTGCCAGCGGTGCGCGGCCCCTGCGGCGGCGGCTGCACCGGCAGGTGGAGGACCCGGTGGCGGACGGCGTTTTGGCGGGACGTTTCCACAGCGGGGATATCCTGATCCTGACAGCCCGGGAAAAGGTGCTTGCTATTGAGAAGGAAATGGAGTAAAATGAAAAAAGCAGCCCTTTTTATGTGGACAAAAGGGGATCAGAAAAACCGTCCAAGGGGAGCCCTCCGTGGGAATCCCCCAAACGATGTTCAAAACGATGGCTCTCCGCGCCCCCGGTTGGGCGGCGGCCCTTGGGGCGCCGCTTACCCGTGCAAGGGATACCTGAAAAGCCCGCAGCCACCGTTCAGGACATTGCGCCTCGCGCCCCGCAGCGGCGCGAAGAAAGGAGCCCAATATGCCATTTTCAGGATCAGATTTCGGCGGTTTCCAGTTTGAAGGCTTTAACAGCGGCGCACCCTCCCAGGCAAAGCCGGCCAAGCAGAAGAAACCCCGCCGTGCGGTAAAAAGCCCCTTCACCCGGGTGATGATCAACCTGGTGGTGACGCTGGCGGTAGGCTTTGTCTACTTCTACATGAACTTGCCGCCGATCAATCTGCAATCGCCGGAATTCCACACCTTCGCGCTGCTGCTGTGCATCGTGTACTGCGGGTGCGCCGTGCTGACCAGCGGTTTCCAGGGCCAGGGGGCCAAGGGGTATTTCCACTTTTTGAAGAAGCAGTGCCTGATCCCGGTGGCGGTTGCTGTGATACTGCTGGTCATTGCGGTTGTGGGCAGCCTGGCGGGCAGCGTCATCTTCCGGGCCAAGTCCTACGCCCAGCTGCTCACCATCGAGCCCGGCGACTTTGCCGCCGAGGTGGACGAGATCTCCTATGACCAGATCCCCATGCTGGACAGGCAGTCCGCCGAACGCCTGGGGGACCGGAAGCTGGGCGAGCTCAGCGACATGGTCAGCCAGTTTGAGGTAGCCGACGACTATACCCAGATCAACTACCGGGGCCGGCCGGTCCGGATCGCCACGCTCCTGTACGGCGATATCATCAAGTGGTTCACCAACCGCTCCGACGGCCTGCCCGCCTATCTGGTCATCGACATGGTGACGCAGAATGTGGAGCTGGTGCGGCTGAGCGAGGGCATCAAGTACACCACCGCCGAGCACTTTGGCCGCAACCTCTACCGCCACCTCCGTTTCCATTACCCCACCTACCTCTTTGACCAGCCGGTCATGGAGGTGGATGAGGAGGGGACGCCCTACTGGATCTGCCCCCGCCTGGTGAAGACCATCGGCCTCTTCGGCGGGACGGATGTGGAGGGCGCGGTGCTGGTGAACGCCATCACCGGGGAGTGTGAATACCTGGAGGAGGTCCCCGCCTGGGTGGACAACTTCTACTCCGCAGACCTCATCATCCAGCAGTATGACTACTACGGCATGTACCACAACGGCTTTCTGAACTCCCTGTTCGGCCAGCGGGACGTGACCATCACCACGGACGACTACAACTATATCGCCATGGGCGACGACGTGTGCGCCTACACCGGCATCACATCCGCCGGCGGCGACCAGTCCAACATCGGCTTTATCCTCACCAACCTGCGCACCAAGGAGACCAAGTTCTATTCCTGCGCCGGTGCGACGGAGTATTCCGCCATGGACAGCGCCATGGGTGAGCTCCAGCACCTGCGCTACACCGCCACCTTCCCCCTGCTGCTGAACGTGGGCGGCCAGCCCACCTATTTCATGGCCATGAAGGACGTCTCCCAGCTGGTGAAGAAGTACGCCATGGTCAACGTCCAGCAGTACCAGGTGGTGGCCACCGGCGACACCGTGGCCGAGTGTGAGCAGAACTACCTGGCGATGCTCGGCCAGAATGGGATTCTGGACGGCAATATCAACCTGTCCGGGACGGAGACAGTGGAGGGAACGATTGCCGACATCCGCTCCGCCGTGCTGGACGGCAACAGCTACTACTTCATCCGACTCATTGGCAGCGACGTGTATTACTCCATCAGCGCCGTGGAGCAGCCCTTGGCGGTGATCCTCAGCAACGGGGACCAGGTGTCTATCACCTACCACCCGGGGGAATCGGGAATCCTGAACAGCGTGACGCTGGAGAAGCGTTAAAAAGAGAGCGGGAGGCAGTCCTCCCGCTCTTCTTCTCTTGTTTTTTAAGGCTCCACCCGGGGATTGTAGTACCGCCCACGCTCCTCGTCCGCCTTCTTCCAGTGGATGGCCTCGACCGGGCAGCGGTGCAGGCACCCTAAGCACTGCACGCAGGTGCGCTTTGCCCACACCGGCTGGCCGCCGGAGAGGGAGATGGCCCCGCAGGGGCAGATCTCCTGGCACAGCCCGCAGCCGATGCACTGGTCCGTTACAACAAATGGCCTGGTGGACCGGCCGTGGACATACAGGGGATATGCCGCCGCAGTCATCACCGCCGGCGCGCTGCCCTTGCAGCGGTTGTAGTCGCCCAGCCCCCGCGTGCGGATTGCCCGGCGCGCCTCCTCAATGTATTCCTCCGCCTCGTCCAGCTTCCGTGCGGCGGATTCCTTGTCCGCGATCCGTCCCAGAGGGACGTAGTTGTCCACCATGGGGATGCCGAACTGGGCTGAAAGGACCATCCCCTTCTTCTTCAGCAGCTTTGCCATCTGCTCCGCTGCATTGCCGGTGCTGCCGCCGCAGGTGAGGACCAGATAGATATACTGGTCCTGGTAGCCGGACAGCTGGAGCTTCTCCAGGAAAAAGTTCAGTATGCTGGGCAGCCCGAAAAAGTAGGTGGGGACGACAAAGCCGATGCGCTCATCGCGGCCGGCCTCGTAGCGGTAGCTGCGGCCCCGGATGGCGTCCCGCAGGAAGATCAGGCGGTCATCCGTGGCTTCGGCGATGCGTTCAGCGGCGTATTTGCTGTTGCCTGTGGCGGAAAAGTAAAAAATCATGGGGGAGCCCTCTCTCCATATCAGATTATCTGCGGCTGCCGGTGCGCGGCCGCGCCGTCAGAATCATAGTATACTCTTTTTTGCAGGGGATTCCACAGAAAAAACGGTTATTTTGCGCCGGTTTCAAAAGAACCTACACGCCCCAGAGGTTTTCCGGGTAGAGCCCCTGCTCCGTCTTCTCCTTCAGCGCCTGGACTACGGAGGGTTTGTCCTCCCGGTAGGTGACGCCATACCACTTGTCGGTGGTGGAGAGCATCCGCACCTGGGCGCGGCCCCGGTGGAGCATGTCGCTGATGACAAGGGGCAGATAGCACTCCCCCTTGTCCGGGTTTTCCTCCAGGATGCGGTCCAGGAAGATGGGGAACCGCTCCTGGGCCTCTGTCAGAAAGCTCTGCTGGAACCCCCAGAAATTCATGGACACCAGCGTGTCCCCGGGCAGGCGCTCCCAGCTCTCCCCGCCGTCGCGGGTGGAGCGGCCGCCGTCCCCATCCTTCTCAATATGGGTGTGTTCAATCACTTCCTCCAGCAGGCCGTCCTCGTTGAGGCGGCAGATGCCCCGGGCCACGCTGCCATGCTCGGTCACGGTTTTGCCCAGATGGTAGCCCACCATGGCATACTGGAAACAGTCCGGGCGGTCCCGGTGGTTGGAGAGGTAGTCAAAAATCAGCCGGAAAGCCTCTGGCCCGTAGTAGTCGTCGGCATTGATGACCGCGAAGGGGCCGTCGATGACATCTCTTGCCGACAGCACCGCATGGGTGGTCCCCCAGGGCTTCTGCCGGCCAAAGGGGATGCGGTAGCCCTTGGGCAGGTCGTCCATGCGCTGGAAGGCGTAGCGCACCTCCATGCCCTGGCTGACGCGCCCGCCCACGGTTTCACGGAAATCCTCCTCCAGCTCCTTCTTGATGACAAAGACAACCGTTTCAAACCCGGCCCGCCGGGCGTCGTAGATCGAGTAGTCAATGATGCTCTGCCCATAACCGCCCACCGGGTCCATCTGCTTGAGTCCGCCATACCGGCTGCCCAGCCCGGCGGCCAGGACGACCAAAACAGGTTTTTTCATATGTAATTCCTCCATCATTCATTGCACCGCCTCCCCGCGTATACCCACAGGGCCTCGATAAAAACAGGATACCACACCGGCGGAAAAATGTAAACGGAGAATCCGCATCTTAAAAAAGGTTTCAAGACTGCGCGGTGCCAGGGCAACAGCAATTGAAATTTTCCGAAAAAGAGATATAATCAGAAATATGGAACTAGCAAAATCAAAAGCAAGCTGGAGGATATTTCTCTCTATTTCGAGCATTTCTCCAGGGGAACTGACCAATTTTGTGACCAGAGTGAAGGATCACGGCAGAACAGGGAAAATAGATATAACAGGAAAGGGGTATGCATATGAAAAAAAGATTCGTCTGTTTCTAGTTGCGCTGCTGGTCCTCTCAACTTTTTCTGTGTCAGCTTTTAAAGATGGTTCTATTGCTGAAACTCCCTATATCTATCCCATATTGCCCGGTGATGATGTATGGAATACACTTGATACGAAGCAAGAACGGCTATATTTATTACAAATCCCAGAATCTGTTTTAGATTCATTGACTACGCAAGAACTTCTTGAGTTGGTATTATTACTTCCGTAGCTAAAGATAGGAAAGCGCCGGGTGGAGGAAAAAGCAGGACACGAGAGGCGGATGATGCTGCAATTTTCGCATGAATGACTGAATTTTATGAGAGATATAGTAAAAACAGTTGAAAAAAGGTATGGTAACGAGTAGAATAATGGCATGAGCTATTCAAAAAGGTATAGGGAACGCACAATAGAATATCGACAGG
>JAAWKB010000103.1 GCA_022797115.1 Oscillospiraceae bacterium | reverse complement strand
GTCGTCGCGGCTGAAGCCGAAGGTCATCTGGGTCAGGTCGTTGGTGCCGAAGGAGAAGAACTCGGCCTCCTTGGCGATGTCGTCGGCGGTGAGGGCCGCACGGGGGATCTCGATCATAGTGCCGACCTTGTAGTGCATGTCGCTGCCGGCCTCCTTGATGAGCTTCTGTGCTACCTTGTCAATGGTCTTCTTCACATATGCCAGCTCCTTTGCCTCACCGACCAGGGGAACCATGATCTCCGGCGTGATCTTCCAGGCCGGACGGCGGGAGCGGACAGCCAGGGCGGCCTTGATGATGGCGGCGGTCTGCATTTTGGCGATCTCCGGATAGGTGATGTCCAGGCGGCAGCCGCGGTGGCCCATCATGGGGTTGAACTCATGGAGGCTGTCAATGGTGTTGCGCAGGTGCTCCTCAGAGATGTTCATCTCCTTGGCCAGGGCCTTGATATCGGCGTCGTCATTGGGCAGGAACTCATGGAGGGGCGGGTCGAGCAGGCGGATGGTGACGGGCTTGCCCATCATGGCCTCATAAATATCCTCAAAGTCCTTCTGCTGCATGGGCTCGATCTTGGCCAAGGCCCGCTCGCGCTGCTCCACCGTCTCGGACACGATCATCTCGCGGATGGCGGCAATGCGGTCGGTATCAAAGAACATATGCTCGGTGCGGCACAGGCCGATGCCCTCCGCGCCGAAGTTCTTGGCCTGGCGGGCGTCCTTGGGAGTGTCGGCGTTGGTGCGGACCTCGAGGGCGCGGTACTTGTCGGCCCAGTTCATGATGCGCTCAAACTCGCCGGAGATCTTGGCCTCGGCGGTGTGCAGGCGCTCGCCATAGATGTTGCCGGTGGAGCCGTCCAGGCTGATCCAGTCGCCCTCCTTGTACTCCTTGCCGTTGAGGGTGAACTTCTTGTTGGCCTCGTCTATGACGATGTCGCCGCAGCCGGAGACACAGCAGGTGCCCATGCCGCGGGCCACCACAGCTGCATGGCTGGTCATGCCGCCGCGGACCGTAAGGATGCCCCGGGCGAAGTGCATCCCCTCGATATCCTCAGGGCTGGTCTCCAGGCGGACCAGGATGACCTTATGGCCCTTGTCCACCCATTCAACCACGTCGTCAGCGGTAAACACCACCTGGCCGGCGGCCGCGCCGGGGGAGGCGGCCAGGCCCTGGCCGATGGGGGCCACCCGGTCCAGCTCCTCCTTGGGGAAGGTGGGATGCAGGAGGGAGTCGAGGCTCTTCGGATCGATCATGGTCACGGCCTCTTCCTCGGTAATCATGCCCTCGTCCACCAGGTCGCAGGCGATCTTCAGCGCGGCGGCAGCGGTGCGCTTGCCGTTGCGGGTCTGGAGCATGAAGAGCTTCCGGTTCTCAATGGTAAACTCCATGTCCTGCATGTCGCGGTAATGGTACTCCAGCTTGCTGGAGATGTCCACGAACTGCTGGTAAGCCTCCGGCATGACCTCGGCCAGCTGGTCGATGGTCTGGGGGGTGCGCACACCGGCTACCACGTCCTCGCCCTGGGCGTTCATGAGGAACTCGCCGAACAGCTTCCGCTCACCGGTGGCGGGGTTGCGGGTGAAGGCCACGCCGGTGCCGGAGGTGTCGCCCATGTTGCCGAACACCATCATCTGCACGTTGACGGCAGTGCCCCAGGAGGAAGGGATATCGTTCATGCGGCGGTAGTAGATGGCGCGGGGGTTGTCCCAGGAGCGGAAGACGGCGCGCACCGCGCCCATGAGCTGCTCCCGGGCGTCCTGGGGGAACTCCTCGCCGATCTTCTCGCGGTACTCGGCCTTAAACTGCTCGGCCAGTTCCTTGAGGTCCTTGGCGGTCAGCTCGGTGTCCAGGGTGACGCCGCGCTTGGCCTTCATCTCGTCGATGAGCTCCTCGAAGTACTTCTTGCCCACCTCCATGACCACGTCGGAATACATCTGGATGAACCGGCGGTAGGAGTCATAGGCGAAGCGGGGGTTCTTGGTCTTCTTGGCAAAGGCCTCCACAACCTGGTCGTTCAGGCCCAGGTTGAGGATGGTGTCCATCATGCCGGGCATGGAGGCCCGGGCGCCGGAGCGGACGGAGACCAGCAGGGGGTTGTTCATATCCCCGAACTTCTTGCCGGTCATGTCCTCCAGCTTGGCCATATAAGCCATGATCTCGTCCTGGATCTCAGCGTTGATGGTGCGGCCATCCTGATAGTACTGGGTGCAGGCCTCGGTGGTGATGGTGAAGCCCTGGGGGACAGGCATCCCCAGGTTGGTCATCTCAGCCAGGTTGGCGCCCTTGCCGCCCAGCAGTTCCCGCATGGAGCCGTTGCCCTCGGAGAACAGGTACACAAATTTTTTGCTCACTTGATTGATTTCCTCCTATGATTTCATTTGCGGTGGTTCCTCAGTGCGCATTGCTTGCGTAGTTCTATTATAGAAGGGAACCCCCCGCTTTGCAAGTGTATTTTCCCAGATTTAGCAGGTATTTCCAGGTTTTTCCCCTATGAAGGGGCTCTTAGAACCTGTATTCACAACCGCTGCACGCCGTCTGGCCAATCTTTTTCCCGCCATACTGCTTCGCTTTCCCTTGTAATCCGTCAGGATTGCTGCGGAAAATCTCCTTGTCTGACGAAAAAAATCCTCGTCCATCCGGCACCCCCCGGTTATGAATACAGGTTCTTATTCTTTTTTTGCAATCTTGTTGATTTTTAACCGCTGTTTGTGATAAAATGATGATGATTTTGCATCCGGCCGCACGCCTCCTGGGCGGCGGGCGGAGGGAGGGGGAACGGCCGATGGGAGAACAGCTGACGATACCAGGGGAGCCCCTGCTGGCGCAGCGCCTGCGGGAGGCGGCTGGGCGGGACGCCCTGGGCCACGCCTTGATCCTCAGCGGGCAGGGGGATCTGCCTGCCGCGGCCCGGTTTGCCGCCGCGGCCATGGAGTGCATTGGCGAGGGCCGCCCCTGCGGGATGTGCCTCCCCTGCCGGAAGGTGATGCGGGGGGTCCATCCGGATATCGTGACCGTGACGGACCCGGACCACAAAAATATCTCCGTGGATGTGCTGCGGGATGTGGTTGCCGACGCCTACACTCTGCCCAACGAGGGCCGGCGCAAGGTCTACGTGTTCCCGGACTGCGCCCTGCTGGAGGCAAAGGCACAGAATGTGCTGCTGAAGGTGGTGGAGGATGGCCCGCCCCACGCCGCCTTCCTCTTCTGCGCGGCCAACAGCGCGGCCCTGCTGCCCACCATCCGCTCCCGGGCGGTGGAGTGGAAGCTGTCCCCGCCGGAGGAGCGTGCGGGCGCGGATGACGGTGCGCGTACCCTCTGCGAGCTGCTGTGCCGCGGCCAGGCGGCGGAGCTTGCCGCCTTCTGCGCGGCCCTGGAGGCGGGGAAAACGGAGCGGGAGGCGCTCCGGAGCCTGCTCTCCGACGCCCGGGATCTGGTGGCGGCGGGCTTGGCCGCCTGCTACGGCGCAGGCGGGGACCCGCTTGCCCAGCGGCTTGCCCGGGAGGTGGGGCGGCGGCGCCTGTCGGCGGCGGCGGACACGCTGCAAAGCTTTCTCCGCCAGTGCGGGACCAATGTGGGCGTAGGCCATCTGGCCGGCGCGCTGGCCGTGGAGCTGGCGGGCCAGGCGCGGGCGCCGCGCCCAAGAAAATGAACTTGCGCCCATGCGGCGCGAAGAAGTGAGGAAAACCATGGCAGAAGTTGTCAGCGTCCGCTTTCGCGGCGGCGCGAAAAATTATTATTTTGATCCCCGGGGCCTTCAGGTCGAGCCCGAGCAGTATGTGGTGGTGGAGACCGCCCAGGGCCTGGAGTACGCCCGGTGTGTGGAGGGTCGCCATGAAGTGCCGGACCAGAGCGTGGTCCAGCCCCTGCGGGCCGTGGTACGCATTGCCACGGAGAACGACCACAAGGCCGCGGCCTACAACCGCAAGCGGGAAAAGGAGGCCTTCGGCATCTGTGAGAAGAAGATTGCAGCCCACCATCTGGAGATGAAGCTGGTGAATGTGGAGTGCAATTTCGAGGGCAACAAGATCATCTTTTTTTTCACCGCCGAGGGGCGGGTGGACTTCCGGGAGCTGGTCAGGGACCTGGCCAGCGTCTTCCGGGCCCGCATTGAGCTGCGGCAGATCGGCGTCCGGGATGAAGCGAAAATGCTGGGGGGGCTTGGCATCTGCGGCCGTCCCCTGTGCTGCAGCCAGTTTTTGGATGAGTTTATCCCTGTGTCCATCAAAATGGCGAAGACCCAGAACCTCAGCCTGAATCCCACCAAGATTTCCGGTACCTGCGGACGGCTGATGTGCTGCCTGAAGTATGAGCAGGCCGCCTATGAGGACGCGGCCAAGCGGGTGCCCAAGAATGACAGCTTTGTGGACACCCCCGACGGCGTCGGCAACGTCAGCGGCGTAGACCTGCTCCGGGAGCAGGTCCAGGTCCGCCTGGACAGCGCCCCCGAGTCCCCCAAGCGTTACAAGAGCAGTGAGATCCGCGTCCTGCGCAGCGGCAAGGGCAGCCGGGAGGGCATCGAAATCCCCAAGGAGCGCCCCACCCGCACCACCCCCGAGGAACCGGATGAGGCGCTCCCGGCCTCCCGCTTTGCCCGCAGGCCGGGCGGCCAGCCCGCCATCCCGGTGGTCTCCGTGCTGGCCGGGGAGGAATCCGGCGATGAGGACCGCCGCAACCGCCGCCGCAGGAACCGCAAGCCCTGTGAGGGCAAGCCCAGGCCTCCGGCAGCAGGCCAGCCCGCCCGGCAGCCCCGTCCCGACGCGCCCCGTCCTCCAAAGGCTGAGAAGCCCCAGAAGCCGGAGCGTGGGCCGCGCCCGGACCGCCCTGTGCGGCAGCCGGACCGCCCGGTACGGGCAGCGGACAAGGTAGAGAAGCTCCCTGTCCGCTCCACCGCCGACGTCACCGCCGAGAAGAAGGCGGCGGCTGACCGCGCCGCCCGCCAGCAGCCGGCTGAGGGCCGCGCCCCGGATGGGAAACCGCCGGTCAACCGGCGCAGGCCCCGCAGGAGGCCCAAGGGGAACGAGTAGGCAGCGATCCTTTTTCTTGAAAAGGAACAGGGGTAAAACACAATTCTAGGCAAGAGGCTGTTTTGCCTGGCTGGTATAAGGAGGATATGCGGATGACCGCCAAGGAAAAAATGCACAGCGGCGCGCTCTATCTGCCCATGGACGAGGAACTGTTCCAGGAGCAGATGCGCTGCCTTGACCGGCTGTACGACTTTAATCAGACGCGCCCGTCTGAGCTGGACCGGCGGGCCGCGCTGCTGCGGGAGCTTTTTGCTGAGATTGGGGAGGATTGCTATATTGAGCCGCCTCTCCACACCAACTGGGGCGGACGCCATGTACACTTCGGGCGAAACGTCTACGCAAACTTCAACTTGACCCTGGTGGATGACACCCACATCTACATCGGGGATTACACCATGCTGGGGCCGAATGTGGTGATTGCCACCGCCGGCCATCCCTTGCTGCCTGAGCTGCGGGAGCAGGGCTACCAGTATAACGCACCGGTCCGCGTCGGACGCAACTGCTGGATCGGTGCGGGTGTCGTGATTGTGCCCGGCGTCAACATCGGGGACAACGCGGTCATCGGCGCGGGCAGTATTGTCACGAAGGACGTGCCCGCCAACTGCCTGGCAGTGGGGAACCCCTGCCGCGTTCTGCGGGAGATCGGAGAGCACGACCGGAAATACTATTTCAAGGACAGGGTAAAATAATACAGATGGTTTGTCATGCTGTGATAGAGTAAAATATATGTGGAAAAGAT
>JAAWKB010000102.1 GCA_022797115.1 Oscillospiraceae bacterium | reverse complement strand
CAGTATAGTTCGATGAGTTTTTCTTCCACAAAGTCATTCTCATCCTTACTGCATCATTTGTCATCTTTTTTCTTCGTTTAACTATTGATTCACACTTTTAAGAAAAAGAATGATTACCTATTTTCCCGGCCTTCCCGTTTCCCCAGCAGCCCGCCGAACAGACGGCGGAGCGGGTCAGGCCGCTCGGGCCGCGGCTCCGGCTTGTGGATGGATGCCTCCATAAACGCCTCCTGGCTGTTGCAGGGGGCCAGACTGTTGACCTTGCGGCAGTAGGAGCCGTCTGGCAGCAGGGAGCTGGCCTTGACGTTGTCCTCCAGCTGGGTGTGAAGAATCCAGAGCAGCTGGGAGCGCACCTCCCGGTCATAGATGGGGCAGGCAATCTCTACGCGGTGGTTCAGGTTCCTGGTCATCAGATCGGCAGAGGCGATGTATAGTACGGCGTCCTTGCCCCGGCCAAAGCAGTAAATTCGCCCGTGCTCCAGGTAGCGGCCCACGATGCTGGTGACATGGATGTTCTCCGTCTGGGCGGCGATGCCGGGCCGCAGGCAGCAGATGCCCCGCAGGATCAGCTGGATCTGTACGCCCGCCTGGGACGCCTCCACCAGCTTCTCCATCACCTCCCGCTCGGTCATGGAGTTGGCCTTGATGCGGATATACCCCTCCGGGCCCTTGGCGATCTCGCTGTCTATCAGGGCAAGCAGCTTGGGCTTGATCCCCGCCGGGGCCACCAGCAGATGCTGGTACGCCCCCTCCAGGTTGCCAACCAGCATGTTCTGGAAAAATACGGTGCCGTCCAGCCCAATCTGCTCGTTGGCGGTCATCAGGCTCAGGTCCGTATACATGGCGTTGGTGTTCTCATTGTAGTTGCCTGTGCCGATCTGGGTGACATAGCTGAGCTTGTCCCCCTTGCGCAGGGTAATCAGGCAGATCTTGCTGTGGCACTTATATTCCTCCACGCCGTAGATCACCTGGCAGCCCGCGTCCTCCAGCAGGCGGGACCAGGAGATGTTATTCGCCTCGTCAAAGCGCGCCCGCAGCTCCATGAGTACCGTTACATCCTTGCCATTCTCCGCCGCCTTGCAGAGGATATGGGCCACCTTGGAGGATGAGGCCAGGCGGTAGATGGTGATCTTGATAGAGATCACGTCCGGCCGCTCCGCCGCCTCGTCCAGCATCCGCAAAAACGGCTCCACCCCGTCAAAGGGGAAAAACAGCAGGCGGTCCCGGCGGCGGACCTGCTCGATGATGCTGGCGTTTTCATCCAGATCCTCCGGCCAGCGGGGCCGGTAGGGGGGGAAAGCGAGGGCCTCCCACTCCGGCAGGGAACGGATGAGGCTGTAGACATATTTCATATCCAAGGGGGACTGGTCGAAATAGGTCTGGTGGCTCTCCACCCGGATGCGGCTTTTCAGCAGCTTCAAAAACTCGCCGCCGATCTTCTTCGACAGCTCCAGGCGGACCACCGACTGGCTGGCCCGCTTCTTCAGCAGCTTGCTCATACGGCTGCGGATATCCTCGCCGCCGCCCTCCAGCAGCTCCATATCCAGATCCAGGTCTGCATTGCGGGTGACGCAAAGGATGCAGGAGTTCTCCAGCTTGAAGCCGCCGAACAGGGTGGGGGCCCAGTGGTGGAGGATGGTCTCCATGCGGAGGTACCGGCTGGGGGCCCCGGGCATGGACAGGAACGCGGGCAGCTTCTCCGGCACCGGCAGGAAACCCAGGGAGGCCATCCCCTTCTTGCCCCGCAGCAGGGCCGCCACATACAGGGCCTTGTTGGCCAGGTGGGGGAAGGGGTGGTGCGTGTCCACAATCTGGGGGGAGAGTAGAGGCAGGAGCTTTGCTTTATAGTAGGTGCTGACGAACTTCCGCTCCTCCGGCGAGAGCTCATCCATGGTCAGGTCACAGATGCCCTGCTGGCGCAGCAGGGCGTCCACCTCGGTATACAGGCGGTTCTTGATCTCGATGAGGCCGGGGATGACGCTGTAGATCTCCTCCAGCTGCCCGGCGGGGGTCAGGCCGGTCTTGTTGTCGATCTCATCCGGAGACACCAGGGAGAGGTCAAACAGGTTCCCTACCCGCACCATGAAAAATTCGTCCAGGTTGCTGGTAAAGATGGAGATGAATTTCAGCCGCTCCAGCAGGGGCACGGTTCCGTCCCCTGCCTCCTCCAGGACGCGGCGGTTGAACCGCAGCCAGCTCAGCTCGCGGTTCTGTGTGCAGGCATACCGGTTTACGCTCTGTTCCATGGTGGTCGAACTCCCTCCCACCCGGCGCGGGGCCGGGCACGTTGTATGATCTCTTTGCAGCCATTATACCATCCGGCTATCCCCTTGACAAGAGAGTTTTCCCGGCTGGCGGCCGCTTTACACCGCCTGACGGCTGTGATACAATAGGGCATCATACAAGTTCTGAGGAGGACGCTATGGGAAACGCTTTGGAGCTGGTCCGCGTGACCAAGGAGTATGGCGCCGGGGATGCCGCGGTGCGGGCGGTGGATGAGGTGAGTTTCCGCCTGCCGAAGGGGGCTTTCTGGGGGATTATGGGCGCGTCCGGGTCCGGGAAATCCACGCTACTGAACCTGATCGCCACCATCGACCGTCCTACCGCCGGGCAAATCTGGATCAACGGGCAGGAGACCGGCAGCATGGCGGACACAGCCCGTTTCCGTCGGGATCATCTGGGGTTTATCTTCCAGGAGTACAACCTGTTGGACACCCTGACCCTGCGGGAGAATATTGCCCTGGCCCTCACCATCCAGAAGCGGCCGGAGGCCGCCAAGACGGCGGCGGAGCTGGGGGAGCTGCTGGAGATCGGGCATGTGCTGGACAAGTTCCCCTACCAGGTCTCCGGGGGGCAGCGGCAGCGGTGCGCCTGTGCGCGGGCCCTGGCGGCCAGGCCGGATCTGATTTTAGCGGACGAGCCCACCGGCGCGCTGGATTCCCACGCGGCCAAAAACCTGATGGACGTCCTGGCCCGGCTCAACAGGGAGCTCGGAGTCACCATCCTGATGGTGACTCACGACGCCCTCTCCGCCAGCTGCTGCGAAAACATCCTGCTGATGCGGGACGGGCGGATTGCCGGCAGCCTGGAGCGGGGCGGGCTGGGCCGGCAGGCATTTTTCCTGCGCATCCTGGACCGGATGGCAGAGCTGATGGGGGACCAGGGCTATGTATCTTAAACTCTCCGTCCGCAACGCCCTGCGCTCCGGGCGGGACTATCTGATCTATACCGTCACGCTGACGGTGCTGACGGCGGTGATGGCCCTGTCAGGGATGGTGTCCGCTGTTGGCGGACGGGCGGGGTATGAAACCGCGTCCCTCCCCCTGCTGGTCACGTTGATCATGGTGGTATTGATGCGCTATGTCAACCGCTTCATCCTCCGGCAGCGGGCCAGGGAGTTTGCCTGTTATCTCCTTTTGGGGATGGGGCGGCGGCAGCTGGCGGGGATGTTCTTCCTGGAAGCCTTTTTGATAGGATGCGCCTGCTTCGCGGTGGGGATGCCGCTGGGGCTCGGCGTGGGGGCGTGGGGGATCGGTCTCCTGCTGCCCGGCGCGGCAACAGCGTCCGCAGCCCTGGGTGCGGCGGCAGAGACCGGGGGCTATTTCCTGGTGATCTCGGTGTTCTCCCTGCTGGGCACGGCGGGGATGGTCCGGCGGCTGGAGGTCAGGGAGCTGATGCAGGAGGAGCGGCGGAACCTGTCCCAGGGCAGAGGGAGCGGCAGGGGATGGGCGGCGGTGGCCGGGGCCAGCGCCCTGGTGCTGGCCGCGCTGCTGGCAGGGATTGCCCTGCTGCCGGATGGGTCCGGGGATATGCTGGTCTCCCTGGTGTCCCTGCCGCTGCTCACCCTGGCTGTCTCCTTTTATCGGGCGGCATACGCGCTGGGAAACGCGCGCCGGCGGGCAGGACGGCTGCCGGCCGGGGACCGGCTGTATCTGATGGGGCAGTACCTGGCCGGCGGGGCCTCCGGCGCACTGATGAACAGTGTGCTGTTCCTGTGCCTGGCCTTCTGCGCGGCGGCGTTCCTCTTTGGCGGCGTGATGCTTATGCCGGGGCACACCTGGATGGAGCCGGGGACACAGCGTTGGATGGGCTTCTTGCAGCTGTGCGTCTGTGTGATCTTCGGTGTACTCTACTTCACTGTCCTCTCCCTCCGGCGGGTGGTGGAGGTCCAGCGGGAGCGGCGCGGCATCCGGATTCTGCGCCGCCTGGGGAAGAGCGAGGGGCAGATCCGGCTGCTGCTGGCCAGGCAGGTGGGGCTGACATTCAGCAGCCCCCTGGTTCTCTTCCTGCCCCTCCTGGCGGCAGCTGTGCCCCTGGTGGGATATAAGCTGGGCGACCCGCTCCTGCTGTGGAGGCTCTGCGGGGTGTTCCTGGCCGGCTTTGCCATCCTGTATGGGGCGTATGGCTGGCTGGTCCTCCAGATGAGCGCCCGGGCGGTCCGGGAACCGTAAACCAACAGGCGGCGCGTCCTCTCCCAAAGGGCGCGCCGCCTGGCTGCTGTGGATGGTTCAGAGGTAGCTTTCCAGCCGCGCCAGCTCCTGGGCAACGCAGGCATCCACACCGGCAAAGTCCACGTTGGGCCGGTAGACGGCCTCCAGGGCGTCGTGGGACGCCTTGGCCTCCCGCAGGGCCTCCAGCCCCTCATCCCGCAGGGCCTCCTCCACGCGGCGCACAAAGCGGAGCCGCCCCTTGCAGCGTTTGAGGTGGGCAGGGGCAACCATGGCGTCCAGACGGATGCGGCGGTAGGCGGGGCCATCGTAGCGCATCCCCTCCCGCGAGGTGACAAAGGCCAGGCCCAGCTCCGGAAGGAGCAGATGGTGGATGCACTCGATGTGCTCCGGGTCGGGGCAGATGATGGCGGCATAGCCGCGGGCCCTGGCGGCGGCGCGGATGCGCTCCAGCATGGGGGCGGCCAGGCCGTAGGTGTCCTGGAGCTGGTAGACCCTGGGGCACAGGGTTTCCACCGTATCAAAGCGCCAGATGGCGCCCTTACAGGTGATACTGCCCAGGAAACGGTACGCATCCGCACCGCCGGAGCCCTTCCCCCGGATCTCCCGGCCAATGATCCCATCCGTGCGGCGCAGGAGCTTGTCGCCGTCCAGCCCCTCCGCCACCAGGACCGCGGCGCTGTCAGCAATCTGCCGCGCGGCGCCCAGCGCACGGTAGGCGCGCTGGTAGGCGCTGGAGCAGGCGCTGGAGCGGAGGACGATCTCTGCCCGGGACGCCTTGGCGGCGGCAATGTCGTAGAACTGCCCCAGGTTCACATAGCGGTCTACTGCGGCGGGATATTTGGGCTCGATGACGTGGGGCGATGTACCGTCCAAAACTGCGGAGCGAATCCGGGGGATATGTACGCCGTCCAGGGAGTCGGGGTCCCCGGAGCAGTACAGGTATTCCACCTGCTCCCCTCGTTCCTCCATAGCCGTGCCGATGCGCCGCATCATAGTGGATTTCCCCACGCCGGGCCCGCCCTTGAGTACCAGCAGGTCATAGTGGTTCTCCGGTGCGCAGAAGCGGTCAAACAGATTTTGGAAGCCGCGTCCGCTGTTTGCGCCGAGGAAAAAATGAGTTGTATTCGCCATAGGTTTTCCTCCTGAGCTCTCAGATTCTCTCTCCACAATATGCGCCGGGGGCATTTGGTGACAATGGGGGCCGGGCCCGCTTTTGATCCATTATAAATGCAGACAACCCCTAGCCAACCGCCTTTCCCCGTGGTATGATCTATAGCAAGCTTCAGAATTCATGACAAAAAAGGAGGGGAGGACAAAGCGTGCAGGGCAAGGCGGAGGACGCAGGCGGGCTGACGCCCGCCAAGGACGACAACGCAGCCATGCGCGCTTTGTACCACCGAACTTTTGCCAGAAATTCTGATG
>JAAWKB010000101.1 GCA_022797115.1 Oscillospiraceae bacterium | reverse complement strand
ATCGCATTCCTACGCCGGCATTACCCGGATCAGGTTCGAGGGACCGGACGGCATTGCGTCTCATCTCAGCCGGCGTGCGCCAGCGCCCCTTGGATTGTGGCAACAGTATAACAGCCCAGGCCCCATCTGTCAAGGAAATATGCAGAATTTTGCAGAAAGGGCGGCAGAGGGGGCCGACACAGCGCCTCGTGATGTGCCAGCCCCTGTCAGTTACGCTTTGCTGGACTTCCCTGCTTCTGCCAACATATTCTCTATCAGGATACCATATCCTTTGGTGGGGTCGTTGACCATCACATGGGTCACAGCCCCCACCAGTTTTCCGTCCTGGAGGATGGGGCTGCCGCTCATCCCTTGCACAATCCCTCCGGTTTGTTCAATCAGCCGCTGGTCTGTCACCTGGATTAGCATGTTCTGCACCTGGGTTTCACCCAGCACACGGGCGATCTCTACCGTGTATTCCTCTACACCATCTCCGCTGACGTTCGCCAAAATCTGCGCCGCACCCTCGTGGACCTCGCCGGGTTTAGCTACCGGTACCGCGCTGGCCTGGGTCAGTTCACAGCTCTCCATCACCCCAAATACGCCGCGTTCCGTGTTGGCGTACAGCTCTCCCCTGTCATGGGTCAGATCGAAATTCCCCTTCAGCTCACCGGGCTCCCCCACGCTTCCACGCTTCACTGCCTTGACAGAGGCATCCATTACCGCGCCGTCTCCTAAAGGCATCAGCATCCCCGTATCTGTATCTGTGATGCCGTGGCCCAGTGCGCCAAAGGTCCCCGTAACTGGATCATAGAAGGTAATCGTCCCGATCCCGGCCATACTGTCCCGAATCCAGGCGCCCAGGCGGTAGGTCCCATCCGGCCCCATCACTGGTTCTGCCGCTAACACCAATTCCTCTCCATCCCGGGACACGCCCAGCTCCACGACCCCGCCGCATTGCAGCAGGGCCGCAAACTGCTCTGAGCTCTCCACCTCTGTGCCGTTGGCCTCCTCGATGACATCGCCTACCTGTAGGCCGCAGTCTGCCCCTGGCGTCAGCAGGCCGCCGCCGGTCTCCACCTCTGCCAGACCAATCACCACCACACCTTCGGCAAAGAGCTTGATACCGATGGTATGCCCCACCGGGATCAGGCGCTCTGCCTCCAGCGCGGCGGCTTTGGCATTCTGATGCAGCCCCAGAAGGGAGGCAGCGCAGAGAAGGCCGCTAAGGAAAAAACTTGTGCCCCGCCGCATACTCTTGTTCTGTCCAATCATCCATTTCACCACCCCTTTCCAACAATTCGCTGTCGTCTTTTTCTGGACAGCGTCGTTACTTTATGTGATTTCAGACAGAATACTCTTTGCCCGAATTTCTAAATTGCGGCGTGTTTGTCATGGAAAAAGCCGGTATCGCCCTGTTTCCTAGAAAAAAAGAAACTCCACAGGCAAAAGCCTGTGGAGTTTGACAAATTTTTTAATTCATGTACAAAAAACAGTACCCGCTCGTCTCACCGGGGCGCGGCTCAGCGGTCATTATTGAAAATCCGAAGAATATCGTCAAAGGGGTCTTTCTCATCCGCTTTCTTCTCTTCCTCCGTCTGCGGCGTCAGGAAGAGGCTGTTGAACTTATCCTTCGAGCTGTCCCCGCTGCGCCCAATGACAGCGTTGACAGGGTCTGCCCCCCGCTTCTCATCAAAGCCGGTGGCAATAACCGTGACGCGGATCTCATCGTCCATCGTCTCGTCGAACGCTGCGCCAAAGATGGTGGTAGCGTCGGGATGTACGGCCTCCTGGACCAGATTGGCCGCCATCTCCACGTCCTCCAGGCCGATGTCCATGGAGCCGGTGATATTGATCAGGATGCCCCGGGCCCCGTTGATCGAGGTCTCCAGCAACGGGCTGGAGATTGCCATGCGGGCCGCCTCCTCGGCCTTGCCCTTCCCAGCGGCCCGTCCCACACCCATGTGGGCCAGCCCCGCATCCTTCATAATCGCGGTTACGTCGGCAAAGTCCAGGTTGATAAACCCGGTCTCCCGGATCAGGTCGGAGATGGACTGCACCGCCTGCTTCAGCACATCGTCGGCAATTTCAAAGGCGTTGGCAAAGGTAATCTTTTGATCTGTGGCGTGCTTGAGCCGTTCGTTGGGGATAATAACCAGGGAATCCACCCTGCCCCGCAGATCTTCGATCCCCTTCTCCGCCTGCATCATACGGCGGCGGCCTTCAAAGCCGAAGGGCTTGGTCACAACGCCTACGGTAAGGATTCCCTGTTCCTTGGCGGTCTCTGCCACAATCGGCGCCGCGCCGGTGCCGGTGCCGCCGCCCATGCCGGCGGTGATGAACACCATGTCCGTATCCTCCAGGGCCTTGGTGATCTGGCTGCGGCTCTCCTCGGCGGACTTGCGGCCCACCTCCGGGTCGGAACCCGCCCCCTGCCCATGGGTCAGCTTCTCACCGATCTGGATTTTATAGCCCGCGCTGGAGACGTTCAGCGCCTGCTTGTCCGTATTAACTGCCACAAAATCCACGCCGCCTACACCGGCGCGGACCATGCGGTTGACCACGTTATTTCCGCCGCCGCCAACTCCGATCACCTTGATCTTCACTACATTGTCGGGCGCGGTCACCAGTTCAAATGCCATAGTGGAATCCTCCTACCAATTGTATCTTCCGTATGGAACCGGGGGCTGTGTGCCCCGGAGAAACAGCTAAGCTTTTATACTCTATTGTATGCTTTTTTTTGGGGTAGGTCAATAGCTGATTCCAGGTTTTTTTGAAATTTTCGGGCAGATTCCGGATGCTGTGCAACATGCCTATCCGGCAGAGGGGATGAAGTGGGCCTTGTTGTCATCCTGCAGGGTCATGCGGATGGTTCCCCGCTCATTTGGCTCCAGCCGGGCCACAACCTCCAGCAGGCAGTGGAGCTTAAAATCGAAATCTGCGTCATAGAAAATCTCCACCCGGAAACGGCCGTCATAGTTGAGGATCAGCTCCTCCGGGCCGGTGAAATCCAGGTTATCCGCCCGTGCGAACATCTCCCGGTCCTCCATCGCCCCCAGCAGCGCCGCCAGCCGCTCCCGGGAGACCGGGCTGCCCTCCGTCAGCTCCAGACGCTTGCCAATAGCCGGTTCCACCGCCTCCAGCCCTATGAGCTGCAAGTAGTCCTTGGCGGCCTCCGCCTCCACCATCTCCAGCAGCTTTCCGCCGCTTTCCCCACCGGAATTGATCAGCCAGTAGCCGCCAGCCCCCTGGATGGAGGCCACCGCCTTGGTTTCCGTCACCTCCACCAGGAGCGTATCCGGGAATTTCCGGTTGACGCGCACCTCCGTGATATAGGGCAGCTCCTTGCACAGCCGTTGGGATATAGCATATTTGTCCAGGAGGACCAGATTATCCCCCCGCAGTACGCCGGAGGCCGCCGCAATCTCCGACTCCTGGTAGCGGCTGTTCCCCAGCACCTCAATTTTATCTACCTTAAAAAACAGGGTGAGGGCCGCTACCACGGCCACTGCCGCCAGGACTACCGACAGGGGCCGCAGCAGGCGGCCCAGGCCGCCCCTGCGCCGCCTGCGCCGGACCGTCCGTTTTCTTGGCATGGCTCTCACTCCTTTGTATTCTCTATCTAAACCCACGCTCCGCCGTGAGGGCCTTCAGTCCTCCTCCAGCGAAATCTCCGCCCCAAGCATCCGCAGATCCCTCACAGGGTCCTCATACCCCCGCTGGATGTGGTGAATATCTCCAACCCGTGTCATTCCCTGGGCGGCCAGCCCCGCCACCAGCAGGGCGGCCCCGCCCCGCAGGTCTGTGGCCCGCACCTCTGCCCCGCACAGCCGGGGTACCCCAGTCACCACCGCCACACGGCCAGCTACGCTGATATCTGCGCCCATGCGGCGCAGCTCATCTACATGGCGATACCGGTTCTCAAAAACATTTTCTACAAATACCGTGGCCCCCCTGCTTTGCAGCAGCGCAGCCATCAGCACTGCCTGGGCGTCTGTGGGGAACCCGGGATAGGGCGCGGTGCGCACGGAGGGAATGGAGCGCAGGGCCCCGTCCGAGCGCAGGGAGACCCACCCCTCGCCGCCGGAGATCTGGCACCCCGCCTCGTGGAGGGCGGCGGTGACAGTGGAGAGATGCCGGTAATCGATATTTCGCAGCTCCACCTCTCCCCCCGCCGCAGCCACGGCGGCCAGATAAGTCGCCGCCGCAATCCGGTCTGGCATGACCGTATGTACCGCATCCCGGGTAGGCTGCCGCCCCACAACGCAGATCGTGGAACTTCCCGCCCCCCGCACATCACAGCCCATCGCACGCAGGAACGTTTGCAGATCCGCGATCTCCGGCTCACGGGCCGCGTTGAAAAGGGTCGTCTCCCCCTCCGCGCCGCAGGCCGCCAGCATCGCGTTTTCCGTCGCCCCCACGCTGGGCAGGCTCAGGGCGATCTCCCGGCCCCGCATCTGCCGGGCCTCGCACCGGATATGCCCGCCCTCCTCCCTCAGCTGGGCCCCCAGCTGGCGCAGGGCGGATAAATGCAGGTCGATGGGCCTGGGCCCCAGCTCACAGCCGCCTGGATAGGACATCTCCGCCCAACCCAAGCGGGCCAGAATAGCCCCCAGGAAAATTACGGAGGAACGCATCTCCCGCATCAGGCTGTCGGGGATGTCCCCCCGGCTCATGGGGCTGGTGTCCACCACCAGATCCGCCCCCTCCCAGCCGGCTTTGCAGCCCAGATGCTGGAGGATGTGAATACTGGCCTCTACGTCGCTGAGATGGGGACAGCCCCGGAGCACAGTCCGGCCTGGATGCAAAATGGTGGCTGCAAGTATGGGCAGGACGCTGTTTTTCGCCCCCTGGACAGCCAGCGTCCCCTTCAGGCGGCCGCCCCCATGTATCATTATATGGCTCATAACTACCCCTCCGCACATGGATTTTACCAAACTAATCCATGGTATGCGGACGGGAGGAAACTGCTACTTTCCCTGCGGCCCCCGCAGGGCCATCATGGCGGTATAGATCTTCTCCGCCGCGTCAACACTGCCCAGCGCGGCCATAGCCGCGCTCATCCCCCGCCGCCGCTCCTGGTCGCGGAGGATCTCACCGGCCGTTTTGTAGAGCAGCTCCCCACTGCTCTCCCGCTCCAGAATCAGCACTGCGCCCCCCGCGTCGGAGAGGACCCTGGCATTGTGCTCCTGGTGGTTGTTGGTCACATTGGGCGATGGCACGATGATGGCTGGTACGCCCAGGGCGGTCAGCTCACTGATCGTGCTGGCCCCGGCCCGGCAGATCACCAGATCCGCCGCCCGCATGAGCACGCTCATGTCCTGGATATACTCCCGCACCTCCAGAGAGGGCGATTTCTCCAGGTCCACTCCCGCCTCGGCCAAGTAGCCGCCCATGCGTTGGCAGCCCAAAGCGCCCGCGCCGTGGACATGGTGGAAGGGAGCGCCGTCCCTGCTCTCCAGGGCCAAAAACCGGGCCATCTCCCGGTTCATTTCCGCAGCTCCCAGGCTGCCCCAGAAGGAGACCACCAGCGGACGTCCATCGTCCATGCCCAGCTGTTTCTTGGCCTCTTTTTTGGTCAGCCGGAAGAAGTCCCCCCGCACCGGTGTGCCGGTGACAAGCACCTTATCCGGGCGCTTGTAGTTCTTCCGGCACTCCTCAAAGCCCACCATAATAAGATCCGCGTGCTTCTCCAGCAGACGGGTGGTCAGGCCGGGGATGGCATTGGATTCATGGATGGCCGTTGGAATTCCCAGCTTTGCAGCCGCCTGAATCATAGGATAGCCGGCATAACCGCCGGTACCCACCACCAGATCCGCCGGGAATTCCCGCAGCAGCGCCCGGGCCTCGCCTGGGGAACGCAGGAAGTTGCGCAGGGAGACCAAATTGTGGCGCAGCTCCGCAGGCCGGAGGGAGCGGTGGAAATTGGAGACCTCCACTGCCCGGAAGGGCCAGCCCGCCGTCTCAATCAACTTTTTCTCAATCCCCCGGTGCGCGCCGACAAACAGGATCTCGCTGTCTGGCCGCCGCTCCTTGACCAGCCCTGCCAGGGCCAGCGCCGGGTTGACATGTCCCGCAGTCCCGCCGCAGGTGAAGACGACTCGAATAAGTGCCACCCCCCTTTCGGTACTCATCCTTTTCTTTTTGAAAAAAGAAAAGGATCAAAAGAAAAACTTTGCACACAAAACTTCGTTTTGCTTAGAGCCTGTTTAATATCTCAACGTGTGCGTATTGGCGAGGGGATTTTTTGTCCTGCAAGGCAAAAATCCACAGGCATCCTGACGGATGGCAAGGAT
>JAAWKB010000100.1 GCA_022797115.1 Oscillospiraceae bacterium | reverse complement strand
AATGGAAGCCTGTGAACCATGTCAGGCGGGGAACCGAGCAGCATTAAGCGGGACGAAATGTGCCGCGAGGGCTCCGGTTCGGAGCGGATGCTTGCGGAGAGTATTTCATGGTGCATTTTTTATTCCCATGGGAGGAACTCACCATGTATCAGGCGCTGTATCGCAAGTGGCGGCCCAAGGCCTTTGCGGATGTGGTCGGGCAGGAGCATATCACGCAGACGCTGCGGCGGCAGGCGGCCCAGGGCCGCCTCTCCCACGCCTACCTGTTTACCGGCACCCGGGGCACCGGCAAAACCACCTGCGCCAAAATCCTGGCAAAGGCGGTCAATTGCCAGCACCCTGTGGACGGGGACCCCTGCAACCAGTGTCAGGCCTGCCTGGGGATTGACAACGGCAGCCTGCTGGATGTGCTGGAGCTGGACGCGGCCTCCAACAATGGCGTAGACCATGTGCGCGCCTTGCGGGACGAGGCCATCTATTCCCCCGCCAGCGTGCGCTACCGCGTGTATATCGTCGACGAGGTCCACATGCTCTCCACAGCGGCTTTCAACGCCCTGCTGAAAATCCTGGAGGAACCCCCGGCCCATCTTATTTTCATCCTGGCGACCACGGAGCTGCACAAGGTGCCCGCTACCATCCTCTCCCGGTGCCAGCGTTTTGCCTTCCGGCGTATCCGGCCCCAGGATATTGCCCAGCGGCTGCGTTATGTGGCCGGGCAGGAGGGGATGGCGTTGGATGAGGATGCGGCAGAGCTGCTTGCCCGGCTCTCCGACGGGGCCCTGCGGGACGCGCTGAGCCTGCTTGACCAGTGCGGCGCGTCCGGCGGCGCGATTGACACGGGCCGCGTGCTGGACGTGCTGGGTTTGGCCGGGAATGTGCAGACGGCGGAGCTGATGGGCTGCGTCCTGCGCCGGGAGGTGAAGGAGGCCCTGCTGCTGCTGGACCGCCTCTACCGGGGCGGCAAGGATGTGGGGGCCCTGCTCAGCGAGCTGTCTACCCTCACCCGGGATCTGCTCATCCGTATGACCGCCCCGGAGGGGGGCGCGGCCCTGCTGTCCGGCGGCTACGACAGCGCGCAGCTGGACAGCCTGAGCCAGGGTGTCAACCCAACGCGGCTGATCTATATGGCGACCCAGCTGCAAACCACCGCCGCCGCGCTGCCCCTGAGCGCCAACCGCCGCACAGATGCGGAGCTGTGCCTGATGCGGCTGTGTGACGAGGGCCTCTGCGGCGATGTGACGGCCCTGGCCGCCCGCCTGGCCCGCCTGGAGGAGGGGGGTGCGGCCCCCGTCCATCCGGCCCCCCCAAGACCTGCCTCCGTCAAGGCCCAAGCACCGCCGCCGCAGGACCCACCCCCCTGGGATGAGGACCCGGCCCCCATCCCGGATGCCCCGCCCTGGGAGGAGCCGGACGGCCCGCCGCCTTATGGGGAGCCGGTGCGTCCTGCGCCCGCGCCAGAACGCCAGCGGGGGACCCCGCCGCCCCAACCCCAAGCCGCATCTGGCGGCGATACCCTGTGGCGGGATGTAGCGGAGGTGTGCAAAAACCAGCTTACCCCCATGTACTGGTTCATGTTGGACGACACCAGCGGGACCCTGGAGGGGGATACGCTGACCGTCCGCTGTGGGGACGAGCTGACCAAGGAGACCCTGGACACGCCGGATATATCCGCAGTCATCCGTACCGCCGCCGCAGGCCGCCTGGGCCGGAGCGTGGCAGTGCGCTTTGCCCTTGGCGGTGGGGAGGCCCCTGCTGCTGCGGACAAGCTGGAGGATTTAATCCGCCAGGGCAGCAAATATGACAGCTTTACTGTAAAATAGCATATTCATGAGGCCCGCCTCCGCTGGAAACTCCCAGCGGAGGCGGGCTCTTATAAGAAGGATATTTGCCGTCAGATCAGCCAGCGTCCCACCACTGGCAGCCGGCGCAGTACCCAGTAGGCGGCCAGGCTCAGCGACAGCAGCACCGCCGCCTGGGCCGGCACAGCCAGCCAGACGGGCAGCGCCAAAAAGAGGCTTGGCACGGCCAGGGCCTGGAAAAACGGATGGACCAGATAGACGCAGAAGGAGGCGGCGGAGAGGAACCGGACAGCCTTGGGCGTCTCGCCCCACCGGAGCCCCCACCACTGGCTCAGCCGGAACACCCCGACTGCCATGACCAGGATAAACAGGCTGAAGCCGTCCAGGTAGAACTGGTCCAGCTCCCCGGCCTGGGCGCTGCGCCGCCAGGTGCCCAGGAAGGTGACGGCAAACCCCGCCAAAAAGGTCAGCAGGGGGGCAATCCAGCCCTTGGGGGGATGCTGGCGCAGATACCAGCCCAGCAGCCCAAGGCCCGGGCAGAGGAACGCCGCGGGCATAACCAGGTAGAGCAGGGACGCATACATCTGGGAGAAGGGCCAGAAAAATTGTAGGAATCGCAGTACGCCCCCCAGCAGCAGCCATAAACCGACAATATAGCGCAGTTCCGACGGCGAGGCGCAGCGGACCACCAGACGGGTCAGCGGGAGGGCCAGGTACAGGGCGAACACAAAATAAAAGTAATAAAGGTGGTAGTAGGTGTTCCCATAGAGAAGGTTCTTCCCTGCCTGGAGCAGCAGCTGCCCCACAGGGGCCGAGCCCCTGGAAAAAAAGAGGCGCAGCAGCTCATAGAACACCGCCCAAGCCCCCAACGCCACAGCCAGCCGCAGCAGATACCGGGAAAACAGCTTTTTTATGGACACATCCCGGTCCGGGTCGTTCATCAGCGCCCCGCTGCACAGCAAAAACGCCGGTACCGCCCACCGGCTGACGCTGCCGAAAAAGTCCGTGGCAAGCCACCGGAGGGAGCCAACCGGGTGGTTGGCGAAGTGATTCGCGCTGCAATGGATGCACAGCACCGCGCAGATCGCCAGCGCCTTGACCAGGTCAATGGCGCCGTCGCGGCGGGGGGAGAGCTTCTTCTCCATAGGATACCTCCAGCTGGCCGTCCGCCCTGCCGCGCGTACCCGCCGGAGGGGTGGACGAGTTGTTGATGGGATGGCCCCGAGCGGGGCCGCCCCCATAATTTACCACAACCCGCCGGAAATGTACAGTAAAAAACGCCCTGCCTGGGAAAAACCCGGCGGGGCGCGCCGCTTTTCCAGGAAAATCTGTCCAATTGCCTTACATACCAGAGGGACTTTGCCGATGAAATAGACAGAAATATTTTGATCAGGGAGGGCAGTTTTATGCGAATTGACAGCAGCACCATCTCGATGGCCGCCACGCGCAGCTATAAGGCGGAAACGGAGGCCACGCAGACTTCCATTATCCGGGGCTACGGCGCGGACGGAAAGCTGGAGCAGGCCCAGGTTACAAAGGCGACCACCCGGGCTGCCACGGCAGAGCTGACAGGGAGCGCCGCCGTCTATACCACCTCTGGCGACGGCCTTTCTCTCGCCAGCCAGGGGGAGAGCCACAGCGCGGACAGCGAAACCAAGCCCGGGAATGTGGAAAACGCCGCCCGCCCCGCCAGCGTCCCGGCTGCGTTGCCGGACAATGGGGACTGGCTGGGCGACATCGCCAGCGAAATCGAAAACGACCCGAAAATACAGATGCTCCGGAAGATGCTGGAGCTGCTGGAGCAGTGTACGGGCAAAAAGTGTTCCAGCCGCCGCCTGGACACATGCCCATCTGTGAAAGCTGCCGGGGCTGCGTTCCAGGTCAGGGCGTCCGCGGCCTCCATGCGCTACCAGCAGGCTATGGTTCTGTTCGGCGGCGGGCCGGGGGCTGCGCGCCCGAACGCGGAGGGCGCTGTGAACGGCCACTGGACGCGGCAGGTCATCCAGTCCGGCTTTGTTGCCGGCGAGGAGCACACCGCGTTCACCTCCTCCGGCAGCGTCGTCACCTCCGACGGGCGCACCATCAGCTTCGGCATCAGCATGGAGATGTCCCGCAGCTTCGCCGCGGCCTATGTATCGGCAGGGAAGGAGGAAATCTACACCGACCCGCTGGTGATCAACCTGGACACCGGCGCGGCCTCCCTCTCCGATGTGAGCTTCTACTTTGACCTCAACTGCGACGGGAAGGCGGAGGAGCTGGCCGGGCTGGGCGCGGGCAGCGGTTTCCTGGCCCTGGATAAAAACGGGGACGGCGTGATCAACGACGGCTCCGAGCTCTTCGGCGCCCGCACCGGCGACGGCTTTGGTGAGCTGGCCCAGTACGACCAGGACGGCAACGGCTGGATCGACGAGAACGACGGCATCTTCTCCAAGCTGTCGGTGTGGGTGCGGGCCGGCAGCGGCACGCCCAGGCTGCTCTCCCTGGCGGAGGCGGGGGTAGGCGCCATCTTCCTGGGCAGCCAGTCCACCGAGCACGGCCTGAGTTCTGGCGGCGGCAGCGTGGACGCCCGGGTCCGCCGCACGGGCCTCTACCTCAAGGAGAGCGGGCAGGCCGGGACTGTCCAGCACATCGACTTCAAAGCCTGACGGGCCGGCTCAGGCCATCTCCGTCACAGCCACAAAGACATTGGAAATCTCATACCAGCAGGCGAAGTCCACGCTCCCGGTCTGGGGCAGGTGGAAGACCTGCTGGAACACCGTTACCGCCTCCTGGGTGGCGGGGCCGTAGACCCCGTCCGCCGGGATCTTGGGGATGGCGGGGAATTTCGCAGATATGTAATTGAGCTGCCCCTGGATGGTGCGCACCGCCTCCCCCTCGCTGCCCAGGCTCAGTACCTCGCCGCCGTAGGATATGGGGACGCCCTCCACCTTCTCCGCGCTTTTCAGGTAGATTTCCGAGCCGTAGTACTTGCGCAGGATGCTCACCGCGTCCCAGCCCTGCTCCCCCAGGGCCTGGGAGCCCCACTGGCTCAGGCCGCCGCACTGGACCCGCCGCCCGTCGCAGTACTGGGTGAACAGGGGCTGGGCGATGCCCTCCTTGGTGACATAGGTGGTGAACAGATCGTCCACCACGACGCCGATCTCCTCAAAGATGGTGCGGCCGTAGGAGAAGGATTGGTCGAAGGCGGTGGAGTTGGTGACGGTGAAGTCATACCCCTTCCCCCGGTACCACTCGGTGTATACCCGGTTGAGGGTGAAGGAGATGATGGCCAGGACGTTGGCCTTGATGGCCTCGGTCTTCCAGGTGGAGTAGATCTCGCTGCACGCCACGTTTTTGATATAGTCCTTGAACCGCACCCAGTAGTTGGGGGCGGATGCGTCCTCCGGCCGCCCGGCGTGGACCACGATGTATTCCGGGATCACCGGCTCCGGCAGTACCACCAGCCCCTCCGGCGCGGGCAGGGGCTTGACCTCCGCCTCCGGCTCCCGGGAGGACGGCTCCCCCCAGAGGGCGTGGGGCGGCAGCAGCAGGTTGCGCACATTGAAGCCGGGCCCCTCCGGCGGGAGCGCGGCCCGCTGGATGGAGCGGCCGGTGGGCAGCACCTCCGCGCCGCCGATGTGAAGGGTCTGGCGGCCCTCGGCGGATATGGTGACGTTGTAGACCGCGTAGGGCCGCCCCACCTCCCCCTCGGCCACCGACAGTTCAATGGGCGGCGCGGGCAGCTCCAGGAACGGGGTCTGGCCGGATGCGTCGGTGGACACCTCCGCCACGATCTGGCCGCTGGACGGGTCGCTCACGCGCACCCGGGCCCCGGGTATGGGGACGGGGTTTTCCCCCTCGGTGACAAAAATTTGCAGTTCCCCTTTGTCAACATAGGTTGGATTCATAATGGCAGTCCTCCTTTCCGTATACTATCCTATGCGGGCCTGGTCCGGCGGGCACCGGGCCGGGCCCGCAAAAAGGAGGGTTGTATGGAGTATATCATCAAATATACGGGGGACATCCTCGCCCTGGGCTACCCCACGGAGCTGCTGGACGCTCAGTTCGCCATCATGGAGCTGCTGGAGGGGCAGGCCATGCGGCTGCTGGAGTACCAGCAGGTGACATTCTATGAGCCGGCCCGCAGCCTGTGCGGCCTGGTGGACCGGAGCATGGAGTCGACGTGCATCCCGCCGGTCCAGCGGGAAAAGGGGCTGGGGCTGACAGGGGCGGGGGTGCTCATTGGGATTGTGGACTCGGGCCTGGATTTGAACCACCCGGAATTTATGGATGATGAGGGGAACAGCCGGATAGTGGCCCTGTGGGACATGACGGCCCAGGGCACCCCGCCGGCCGGTTTCCAACGGGGGGCGCTGTTCTCACAGGAGGAGATCGCCAGCGGGCAGGCCCCCTCATCCGACCTGGCCGGCCACGGCACCGCCGTGGCCGCCATTGCTGCCGGCCGCAGCGGCGCGGCGCCGGGGGCGTCCATCGCGGCGGTGAAGCTGGCCAGCTCCCGGACCACGGATATCATGCGGGCGGTGAAATTCCTGCTGGACGTTGATATTCCAGTCGGTGGTGTTGATACCTTTGGATATTTCCAGTGCGTTGAACACAC
>JAAWKB010000099.1 GCA_022797115.1 Oscillospiraceae bacterium | reverse complement strand
AAGCACTGCTTTCAGCGTTGCCTGTAACGGTAGGCGGTTGGCCCCTCCATCCCGGAGGGGGACTTCTTGCCCCCTCCCAGGAAAGGAGGGGGATGCCAATGTTGACATATTCAGAGCTGTTTCAGTTCTGCCTTGTGCTCATCGGCATTGTGAACTTGGTCATCCAAGTTCACAACAGCAAAAAGAAGTAACCGCCTCTGCCCCCACAGCACGGCGGTTACTTCTGTAACCTAAGCAAGGGGTCAACCGTCTACCGGCAACGCCCTTTCTATTTTTAAGTATAACCGTCTGATCTTATTTTGTCAACCCCCAGCTTTCTTGCTGGGGATTTTTGTTGTATTTTGCCAGATTCGGCATTGTAAACTTGGTCATCCAGGTTCACAGCAACAAAAAGAAGTAACCGCCTCTGGCTCCCAACCCGGCGGTTACTTCAATCGTCTAAGCAAGGGGTCAACCGTCTACCGGCAACGCCCTTTCTATTTTTAGTATAACCGTCCGATATCATTTTGTCAATCCCCAGTCTCCTGTTCTTCCAAGCATCTCTCAATCATACTAACAACTACATTATTGAAACTGGTATTGTTTTCTTTGGCAATTTTATCCACCGCATCGATGACGCTTTGCCGCAGATAGATGGTTTTATATCCCGCTGACACCTTTTTCTTTGCCTCTTTTGGAACAAACGGCACAATCATCACCTCGCAACTATATTCTAATGTAAAATATAACTTTAATATACATTAGAAATTTCTGTTGCAATGTGGCGAAGACTGTATTATAATCAATCTGTCGAAAAACATTGTCCCGGCAATGTGCGCAGGAGCAAGGCTATTCGGGATATGGTTCCCGCTGATTGGTGATCCCAACCAGGTAATCAATACTGGTTCCATAAAACCGCGCCAGCTTCACCGCATAGTCCAGCGGCAGGGCCCGCTCGCCTCGCTCATACTTGGAGTAGAGGGACTGGTCGCAAAAGAGATACTCTGAAATTTCCTTCTGTGTCAAATCCAAATCTTCCCGCAAATCCCGGATTCTTAGCTGCATATTCACCACCAGAAGTATCATATTACAGGACAAATTCCCCGGTTGATAAGATGGACAATTTGTCCAGGAACATAAAAGGAGCAACATAATGCCTGATTACAAAGGGATGTATCTTGAAATGGTTCGGGAGACAGAAAAAGCAATCAATATCCTGATTGATGCCCAGCAGCGGTGCGAAGAAATGTACATAAATGCCTCAGAACCTGAGATTATTGTCCTCCCAACAGATACAGAAGACAATTGATAAAAAGACATGCCGCTCCGGCCTTTTTTCAAAGGCTGGAGCGGCATGTATCTTACTTCTTGTCTTCCTCCAGCAGTGCCTTGGCGCTGGCAGCCAACCCAGCGAGACCCTGGATCTCGCTGGGAATGATAATTTTTGTAGCCTTGCCGTCTGCGGCGGCCTGGAAAGCCTCCAACGCCTTGATTTTCACAACCTGGTCATTGGGGTTGGCCGCGTTCAGCAGCTTGATGGAGTCGGCCATAGCCTGCTGGACCTTCAAAATGGCCTCGGCGCGGCCCTCCGCCTCCAGAATGGCGGACTGCTTGGCAGCGTCGGCCCGGAGGATGGCGGACTGCTTCTCGCCCTCCGCCACCAGGATCTGGCTCTCCTTCTGCCCCTGCGCCTGGAGAATGGCCTCCCGGCGCTCACGCTCTGCGCGCATCTGCTTCTCCATGGAGTCCTGGATATCCCGGGGCGGGATAATGTTCTTCAGCTCCACGCGGTTGACCTTGATCCCCCACGGGTCAGTGGCCTCATCCAAAATAGCGCGCATCTGGGTATTGATGTGGTCGCGGCTGGTGAGGGACTGGTCCAGCTCCAGGTCGCCGATGATATTGCGCAGGGTGGTGGCGGTCAGGTTCTCAATTGCGCTCATAGGATGCTCTACGCCGTAGGTGTAGAGCTTGGGGTCGATGATCTGGAAATAGATGACCGTGTCAATCTGCATGGTCACGTTGTCCTTGGTGATGACCGGCTGGGGCGCAAAGTCCACCACCTGCTCCTTCAGGCTTACCCGCTTGGCCACCCGGTCGACAATGGGCAGCTTCACATGGGGGCCGACGCCCCAGGTGGTGTGGTACGCCCCCAGGCGCTCCACAACGAAAGCGCGGGACTGCTGCACCACATGGATGTTTGTCACCAGAAGGATCAGCACGATGACGCCTATGGCAATCAGGATATACTGCATAATGAAATTCCTCCTTCTCTATGATCTCCAGGATCAAAGCTTCCATATCCAGTATACCACAACCGGGCGGCATTTTCCAGAGGGATTTTTCTGCGGCTTTTTTGTCACGGGAGTTTATTCAAAATCCAGCGGATGTCCGCCCCCCCGGGCAATAGTTCGGTTTCTTGCCCTTGAAGTCCAAGGCTTTATGACAATGGGGGCAGCGGTAGAATCGCACGGCCTGAAGAATCCCTGAGACCATTATGATGATCCCCAAAATGCCGGGCAAGCTCGCTTTTATCATCAGGGAAACCAGGCATAGCACAAGCCCGGTATAGAGCCCGGTATGGAATAGCAGGCAGCTCTTTTTACAATCCATTGAACGAACCCCCCGCAAATCCAGTCAAGCGCCCGCTTTGCTTCAGCCGCGCCCGCAGCAGTGCTTATACTTCTTGCCGCTGCCGCAGGGGCAGGGGTCGTTGCGGCCAATCTTCTGCACCCGGCGGGGCTGTTTTTTCACCGTGCCGTCGCCGCGGCCTTCGGTGATGCCGGAGGCAACCCGCTCGCGCTTGACCTCCTGGCCGCTCTTGATGCGCACAGAGTACAGGCGGCGGACTGTCTCCTCCTGGATCGCGGAGATCATCTCCTCGAACATGTGCAGGCTCTCCGCCTTGTAGGCGTCCACAGGGTTGCTCTGGGCGTAGGCCCGCAGGCGGATGCCCTGGCGCAGGTCCTGCATAGCGTCGATGTGTTCCATCCAGTACTCGTCCACCACCCGCAGCATGATTACCCGCTCCAGCTCCCGCATGTCCGGGAAACCGGGGTTGGCCTCCTTGGCGGCGGCAATCTCCGCCTCCTTGGCGGCATAAAACTCCAGGGCCTTGTCTGTAAACAGCCTGGTAAGGGCCTCTGCGTCCATGGAGGAAATATCCTCAGCGGGCAGGGCGCTCTTGGGGAAGAAGGTCCCCTCCAGACCTGCCATCATGGCCCGGAAGCTGTCGCTGTCCAGGCGCTTCTGCTCGCCAAAGGCGTTGCTGACCGTGGCGGCGATGAGGGAGGAAATCATACCGGTGATGACCTCATGGATGTCCATGCCGTCGAGCACCTGCTTGCGCTGGCCGTAGATGATCTCGCGCTGCTTGTTCATCACGTCGTCATACTCCAGGGTGCTCTTGCGGGCCTGGAAGTTCCGGGACTCCACGCTGGTCTGGGCGTTCTCGATGCCCTTGGTGAGCATCTTGTTTTCAATGGGCATGTCCTCGCCGATGTCCAGCCGGTCCATGAGGCTGGTCATCCGCTCGCCGCCGAACAGGCGCATCAGGTCGTCGTCCAGGCTCAGATAAAACCGGGTCTCGCCGGGGTCGCCCTGGCGGCCGGCGCGGCCGCGCAGCTGGTTGTCAATCCGGCGGGAGTCGTGGCGCTCGGTGCCGATGATGAACAGGCCGCCGGCCTCGCGGACCCTGTCCGCCTCCCCGGCAATCTCCGCCTTGTGCTTCTCCATGCTCTCAGCGAACATCTTCCGGGCGTCCAGAATCTCCTGGTTATCCGTCTCGGCGTAGCCGGTGGCCTCGGCAATCAGCTCATCGGAGAAGCCCGCCTTGCGCAGGTCGTTTTTTGAGAGGAACTCGGCGTTGCCGCCCAGCATGATGTCGGTGCCGCGGCCGGCCATGTTGGTGGCCACGGTGACGGCCCCCAGCTTGCCCGCCTGGGCCACGATCTCAGCTTCACGCTCGTGGTTCTTGGCGTTGAGGAGGTTGTGCTTGATGCCCTCCTTGGTGAGCAGCTTGCTGAGGTACTCGTTCTTCTCAATGGACACCGTACCCACCAGCACGGGCTGGCCCTTGGTGTGGCACTCCTTGATCTGCTCGATCACCGCCCGGTATTTGGCAGCCTCGGTCTTGTAGACCACGTCGTGGTCATCTTTCCGGGCCAGGGGGCGGTTGGTGGGGATCTCGATGATATCCAGCTTGTAGATGGTGCCGAACTCTTCCTCCTCGGTCAGGGCAGTACCGGTCATGCCGGAGAGCTTGTTGTACAGGCGGAAGTAGTTCTGGAAGGTGATGGTAGCCAGGGTCTTGCTCTCCCGCTCCACCGTCACCCGCTCCTTGGCCTCGATGGCCTGGTGGAGGCCCTCGCTGTAGCGCCGGCCGAACATGAGACGGCCGGTGAACTCGTCAACAATGATGACCTGGCCGTCCTTGATGACGTAATCAATGTCCCGCTTCATCACGCCGTGGGCCTTGATGGCCTGGTTGATGTGGTGGTTGAGGGTGGAGTTCTCCGGGTCGGAGAGGTTCTCCACATGGAAATACTCCTCCGCCTTGGAGATGCCCCTGGCGGTGAGGGTGGCGGTGCGGGCCTTCTCGTCCACAATGTAGTCCGCGTCGATGTTCACGTCCTCCTCGGCCTTCTCGTCGGTCTCGGCAATGACCAGCTTCTTCAAGCTGCGCACGAACATCTCCGCCATGTCGTACATCTGGGTAGACTTCTCCCCCATTCCGGAGATGATGAGGGGGGTGCGGGCCTCATCGATGAGGATGGAGTCCACCTCGTCGACGATGGCGAAGCTGTGGCCCCGCTGGACCAGCTCCCCGGCGTAGAGGGACATGTTATCGCGCAGGTAGTCGAAGCCCATCTCGTTGTTGGTGCCGTAGGTGATGTCGGCAGCGTAGGCCGCCTGCCGCTGGGCCTTGTCCAGGCCGTGGATGATGAGGCCCACGGAGAGGCCCAGGAAACGGTAAATCTTGCCCATCCACTCGCTGTCGCGCTTGGCCAGGTAGTCGTTGACAGTGACGATATGGACGCCCTTGCCGGTCAGGGCGTTGAGGTAGGCGGGCAGGGTAGCCACCAGGGTTTTGCCCTCGCCGGTCTTCATCTCAGCGATGCGGCCCTGGTGGAGCACCACGCCGCCCACCAGCTGCACCCGGTAGGGCCGCAGGCCCAGCACCCGCACGGCGGCCTCCCGCACCGTGGCGAAGGCCTCGGGCAGGAGGTCGTCCAAGGTCTCGCCGTTGTCCAGGCGGCCCTTGAATTCCACGGTCTTGGCGGCCAGCTGGGCGTCGCTCATCGCCTGATAGGCCGGCTCCAGCGCCTCAATCTTGTCCACCACCGGGTAAATCTGCTTCAGCTCCCGTTCGCTGTAGGTTCCAAAAAGTTTTGTAATCAAGCCCATGATAGAAACTCCTCTTTTGTGTCAGCGCCAAAAGGCACACACGGATACAGCTTAGTATACCACAGAATCCGCATAATGCAAAGAGAAAAAGCGGATGGCCGCATTTTTCTTCCAGAGATTACCGGCGGCAGATCGGCGGCCTTCCCTTGACTTTTTCTCCCTTCCGGTGCATAATTTGGGGAGTAAGCAGCAATCCAACGCGTAAATAAGGAGGAATTTATACGACATGAAACGAACGCTCTATCCGTTCCTGTTGGCGCTGGTCCTTCTGGCCAGCCTCCTGTCCCCTGCCCTGGCCGCAGGCAACGGTTTTCGCGATGTATCGGAAAGCCACTGGGCCAGCGAGTACATCCAGCGGGCCTATGAGGCCGATTGGATTCACGGCATGGGCGATGGGAGGTACGACCCCTCCGGCAATCTCTCCCGGGCCCAGTTCCTGACCATGGTGACGAACGCCTTCTTCAGCGGGGAGACGGACCGGGTCTCTGTCCCGGAGGGCTCCCCCTGGTACGCCGCCTGTTGGTCTGTGGCCCAGGAAAACGGCCTCCACACAGGCACGGCGATGCAGGGCCTGGGCGACCTCAACGGCAAGATCAGCCGCTATGATATGGCCCAGGTCATCGTCAACACCCTCTCCGGGCAGGGGATCTCCGCCTCCGCCGAGGAGGCCCGCTCCGCCCAGTCCGAGATCAAGGATTGGGACAGTGTGCCCGCCGGCTACCGGGACGCGGTCTCCGGCGCTTACGCCTTGGGCATCCTCAGCGGCCGCAGCGGCAAGTTTGACGGGCAGGCCCTCATGACCCGGGCCGAGGCCGCCAAGGTCCTGTGCGGCATGGACGGCGCGATCTCCGGCGGCCAGACGGACACAACGCCCCAGGAACCGGATCAATCGACACAAAAGCCGGACAACACCACGCAAACGCCCGATAACACCACACAGAAGCCCAGCACGACCGCCAGCACCCCTGAGGAGCTGGCCGCCGAGGTGGTGCGTCTGGTGAACGTGGAGCGCAGCAAGGAGGGGCTTTCTCCCTTGGGCACCTTTGACAGCCTGACCCAGGCCGCCCAGATC
>JAAWKB010000010.1 GCA_022797115.1 Oscillospiraceae bacterium | reverse complement strand
CAGGACAATATTGTCCTGGGCACTGCGTACAGTATAACGCTCCAGGAAAGGACGCCCCTATGAGACAGTACCTCGCAAAGATCCTCGCGGAAAGCGGGACGCTCTCTGTGCAGGACATTATCCTGCACATCCTCGCTGCCGCCCTCTTGAGCTTCGCCATCTATCTCTCCTACTGGTATACCCACACCGGCACCGCCTACAGCAAAAAATTCAACGTCTCTCTTGCCACCCTGACCATCCTCACCGGTACCGTCATGACCGTCATCGGCAACAACATCGCCCTCTCCCTCGGTATGGTGGGCGCACTGTCCATCGTCCGTTTCCGCACGGCCATCAAGGACTCCCGGGACACGACCTACATCTTTTGGGCCATCATTGTCGGCATCTGCTGCGGCGTAGGCGACTATCTGGTGGCGGGGGTCGGCAGCGCGGTGGTCTTTTTGATCCTGCTGCTGTTCGGCCGGGTGCGCAACGAAAACCGCATCCTGCTGATTATCCGGGGCGGCAAGGGGCTGGGCCTCGAAATGGAGCGGCTGGTGTTCTCCTATTTTAATAAAAAGGCGCTGCTGCGGGTCCGCAATACCACGGTGGACCGCGTGGAGCTGATCTATGAGATGCCCAGGAAGGTCTGGCAGCTCAACTATAAGAAATCCGTCGATATTGCCGACGCGCTCTATGCGCTGGGGGACGTGGAATACGTCAACACAGTGGCCCAGAGCGACGAAATCAGCGGGTGACGCCAATGCGGCGCGGTTTACTCATCATGATTCTACTGGCCGCCGCCGTCGTGCCCCTGTCCCTGCTGCTCCAGCAGGCCGGCAGGGAGACGGCGGCGCCCCGCTACCACCAGCATCTGACGCAGCCCTCCGAGGAAGAGCTGGGCCCCTGCCCCCGCTGCGGCGGGGAGGAAACGCTGTGTACCCATCTGCCGGTGATCAATGTGGAGACCGGCGGCCAGACCATCCCCGGCCGGCCCATCCGGGATGCGGCGGACAGCATCACCAGCTACCAGACCGGAGATCATGGGGAGGCGGAGATCGTCGTCTCCTACTCCACCGTGTCGGAGGCTGGCGTCTGGCATCACCCGGACGATGAACCCACCCTCACGGGCACGGCGCTCTTCCGTTTCCGCGGCAACAGCTCCCGCTATTTCACCAAGGGCAGCTACCGGATGCGGCTGGTGAAGGACGACGGGGAGCAAAAGCGGAAACAGGGCCTGCTGGGGATGCCTGCCGGGACGGACTGGGCGCTCTACGGCCCCTTTTTGGACAAAACGCTGCTGCGCAACTACATGTGCATGAACCTTTCGGCAGAGGTGATGGGAACCTGGACCCCGGAGGTCCGCTTCTGTGAGCTGATGCTGGATGGGGAATACCAGGGCGTCTATGTGCTCATGGAGATGATCGACGTGGACGCCAACCGCCTGAGCCTGACGGAGTACAGGTCCGGCGACCCGGTGTGCAGCTATCTGGTGCTGATCGGTTCCCGGAGCAAGCTGGAACGCTCTTTGGACAATTTCTGCTATTACACCTACCAGATGGAGATCGGAAGGGATCTGCGGGCCGAGGTGCTCTACCCCCGCACGTCGTCCCTCAGCCAGCAGGTGCTGGAGTATATCCAGGCCGATTTCAGCGAGGTTGAGCGGATGCTGTTTTCCTCCGATCTGGTGGACGGCACAAGCGCATGGAAAAGCGAGATCAATATGGACTCCTTTGTCAACTACTATATCCTGATGGAGTTTTTGGCTGTCAATGATATGTTCGGCAACTCGACCTACCTCTACCGGGATGTGCGGGGCAAGCTGAGTATCGGCCCGGTCTGGGACTACAACAATGTGCTCGACAACTTTTTCCACCCCATGCCGGCGCGCTCTTTCCTCCTCTCCCAGCGGGGCTGGTACTCCCGGCTTATGATGGACCGGGAGTTTGTGGAGCGGGTGATCCGCCGGTACCGGGAGCTGCGCCGGGGGGTGCTGTCTGAGGAGCATTTGCTGGCCTATGAGAAGGCGGTGGAAACCTGGCTGGGCAGCGCCATTGCGCGCAATTACACCGTTTGGGGCTACACCTTCGACCCAGAGCAGGTCTCTGCCTATGAGCGCCGGTTCCCTGCGGCGGGCAGCGGCGATACGCTCCAGGATGTGAACCCAGACAGCTACAGGCAGGCCGTAGAATGGATGCTGGATTATATGGTGAACCGAGGCAGATGGATGGACGAACATATCGAAACCCTGCGGCAATACAGCCATCCCTCCCGGTTCGCCACCCAGGCATTGGAATAGGTGGTGGGTATGAGACGTTTCCTGGCCACAGCCCTGGCGCTGCTGTTTCTGGTAGTCGGCGTGTACTGCGCGGTGTTCTATGGCGGTATGTACCTGAAAATCCCGAACAGGGATCTGTCGGTCCCCTTCCGGACGGTTGGAAAGGAGCTCCAGGTGTGGGACGGGGCGGCCTATGCACCCCTGTCCCTGCGGGGCGTAGAGGTCTCCCCCAGCCTGCCCGGCCACCCGGCCACGGACTTTGCGGCAGACGAGGCGGACTATCTGCGCTGGTTTGATTCCATCCAGGCGCTGGGGGCAAACGCCATCTATGTCTCCCGGATCATGGACGACAGCTTCTATAACGCCCTGTACCACTACAACACCACCCATGACGCCCCCCTCTATCTGGTCCAGGGCTTCGGCATATCCGGCAGCGGTTGGACAGACGCCTATGATGGCAGCTGCCTGGGCCGCCTGCTGGAGGATGGGCGGTCACTGGTGGATATCATCCACGGCCGCAAGAACCAGAACGCCTCCCTGGGCCGGGGCGGCGGCAGCTACCGGCGGGACATATCGCCCTGGACAGTGGGTCTGGCGGTCGGCATGGAGTGGGATGCAGACCTCATCGCCTATACAGACCACAGCCCCCTCCGCTCCGGGGAGTTTTCCGGCAGCTTCTTCCAGACCGCGGCGGACGCCTCCCCCTTTGAGGCCATGCTGGCCAGGGTTATGGAGGAAATCACCGCCTATGAGGGGAAAAAATACAGCGTACAGCGGCCTGTCGGGGCCCTCTGCACGCCAGCCTGCGATTTTTTGACCTACGAGGAGTCCTACGCCCGCCAGCTGCATAAATATGCCGCGGTGGACCTGGAGCGCATCCTGCCCACCCAGGCGATGGCGGCGGGGCGGTTCTCCGTATACTGGCTGGATGCGTTCTGCGACCAGTTTTCCGAATACCTGGATGCCGGCCAGGCGGCGGAGCTTGCGCCCCATCTCGCCGGGCTGGGCCCCGAGCTGGCCTATGGCGGCTATCCCTACCTCATCGCCCGCCGGCACACCATGCCGGTGATGGCGGTCTACGGCTTCTCCTCCGCCCGGGGCGCTATGATTGGGGGCCTCCAGCCCTTGACGGAGCGGGAACAGGGGGAACATTTGGCAGAGGTGAGCCTTGCGCTCACCGAGAGCGGCTGGGCCGGCGATTTTGTCACCTCCTGGCAGGACGAGTGGGAGCGGCGCAGCTGGAATACCGCCTTTGCTCTCGCCCCCGCCCGCAGCGGACGCTGGCACGATCTGCAAACCGCTGCCCAGAATGGCGGCCTGATGGCCTTCGAGCCAGGCGCGGAACCCGTGTGCGTGCTGGATGGCAGGCGCAGCGAGTGGACGGAGGACGACCTTCTCCTGGAGAGCGGCGGGTTCCGTCTCTCCGCCCGCCAGGACGCGGAGGGGCTCTACCTGCTCATCGAGGGGGTCGGGGCGGAGGATACGGTGTATCTGCCCATCGACGTCTCACCGGAGCTGGGCAGCCGGACCCGCACCCGGGCAAGCGGAGATCTGTCCTTCCAGCGGGATGCGGATTTCGTCCTGCGTCTGGACGGGCCCAATGGCAGCAGCCTGCTGGTGCAGGAGCGTTATGACGCCATGCGGGAGCGGTTCCTCTTCGAGACGGAGGGCAGCGACCCCTTCGCCAGTGTCCCGGACAAGGACAGCAGCCGGTTCGTCCCCATCCGCATGGCGCTGAGCAACAACCAGCTGGTAGAGCATCTGACTGCTGAGAGCATGGCGCTGCGCCGCCTGAAGACCTGGGAGACCGGGCGGCTGGTCCACGGCAATGGCGACAGCACGGCGGCGGATTACAACTCCCTGGCGGATTTCTGCTATGGGGAGGGCTGTGTGGAGGTCCGACTGCCCTGGCTGCTGCTGAATGTGGCGGACCCCTCCGCCAGGCAGATCCACCGGGACTACTACCCGCTCTACGGCGTGGAGCTGCAAACGGTCCGGGGCCTCTGGCTGGGCGTGGGAACCAGTGCGGCGGAGATCCCCATGGCCCATTTCCCGCTCAAGGGCTGGCGGAGCGTCCAGTACCGGGAGCGGCTGAAGGAGAGCTATCGTGTGCTTCAGGCATTGTGGACAGAGGAGGTGCGGCCTTGAACCTATTTACACAATACGTGCTATATTTCTATCTGTTTATCTGCATTGTCCTGCTGTTGTACAACGTTCACTACCTCAACCGCATCCGCCGCAGGGCACGCGGGCACGCACGCCGGAAACGGCGGTGGGAGCTGGATGTGTGGGCTGTTGACACAGGTATCGTTGCGCCCCAAAAGCTGTTCTGGTACATGCGGCGCACAGAAAACCTGCTGGTGTTCAACGAGGTGATGTCCGTCAAAATCCTGACCAGGCCCCAGGAGGTCCACACCTTTTTCCTGGAACACCCGGCGGAGTTCCGGGCCCTGGCCCGGGAGTACGGGCGGAAACCCGCTATGGAGCGGGCGTTTTTCGCCTATGTTGTGGCCTCCTACCATCCCCCGCTGGCGGACGAGTACGACCCGCTGGTGGAAACCCTGCTGGGCTATCTGGACAGCTCTACCGTCTACTGCCGGGAAAATGTCCTCAGCGCGCTGTATGCCCTAGGCAGCTGCCAGGGCGTGGAGCACGTCTATTCCATCCTCAACGAGTGGGGCTGGTTCCACAGCCCAAAGCTGCTCTCCGACGGCATGATGCGCTTTGCCGGGGACAAGGAGACGCTGGTGCGGCGGCTGTGGCAGCACCGCCGGGAGTGGGACGAGGCGTTGGTCACTGCTGTGGTGCAGTTTGCCGCGATGCTGCCGGGGGATGACTTCGCCCCGCCCTTCCTGAATGCGCTGGAGCGGGAGAAGCTGCCATTGGAGCTGCGCTTTTCCCTTGTCCGCTACTTCCAGCGCCACGCCTGTCCCCAGGCGGAGCCCATGTTGCTGCGTTTGATGGAGGTACATACCGGGGAGCAGGGCCAGCTGGCAATTGCGGCGGCAGCCTCCCTGTCCGCCTACCGCAGCCCGGCGGCCCGGCAGGCGCTGAAGGACGCCCTCCACAGCCGGAACTGGCACATCCGCTATAACGCGGCCGCCTCCCTGGGCCGGCTGGGGTTGGACGGGGACGAGGTGGAGGAAATCCGCGCCAGCGGCGACCGCTATGCCATGGAGATGCTGGACTACGCGCTCCCCACCCAGCCTGTACACGCCGGAGAGGGGGCCTGCGTATGAGCCGTGCTGTCACCTTGATTTTGGATAGCGCCCAGTGGTTTTTCCTCTTCTATCTGCTCTTTTACGCGTCCTATCTCCTGCTGTCGGTCGTAATGGGCGCTTGGAGCCTCTACCGGCAGGAGCAGCGGAGGGAAATCAAAAACGAGCTGAAGCATCAGTTCTACTTCCCGATCTCCCTGCTGGTCCCCGCCTACAACGAGGAGGTCACAATCCTGGACAGTGTGGATTCCCTGCTGAAGCTGGACTACCGCCTTTATGAGATTATCGTGGTAGACGACGGGTCCAAGGACGGCACCAGCCAGGCGCTTATCCAGCACTTCCACATGCGCCGGGTGGACCGCCCCATCCGCTTGACGCTGCCCTGCAAGCCCATTGAAGCGGTCTATGAGGCCCCGGGCTCCCGAGTGAGCCTGACCTTGATCCGCAAGGGGAACGGCGGAAAGGGGGACGCGCTCAACTGCGGTATCAACGCCGCCCAATACCCCTATTTTATCTGTATGGACGCGGACTCATCGCTCCAGCCGGACGCGCTGGAGCGGATCATCCAGCCGGTGATGGAGGACAGCAATGTGGTGGCGGTCGGGGGGCTGGTCCGCGCCGCCCAGGGCATCCGCACGGAAGGCAGACGGGAGCGTCTGCCGCTGAACCCTCTGGCTGCTATGCAGATCCTGGAGTATGAACGCTCGTTTTTGGCCTCCCGCATCCTGCTGGACGGCTTTAACGGAAACCTCATTATCTCCGGGGCCTTCGGCCTGTTCAAAAAGGATGTGGTAGTAGCCGCAGGCGGCTATGCCACGGACACACTGGGAGAGGATATGGAGCTGGTGGTCAAGCTCCATGTGTACTGCCGGAACAACCAGCGGCCCTACGCCATCCGCTATGAGCCCAACGCCGTCTGTTGGAGCCAGGCCCCCGCCTCGGCGGGGGATCTGATGAAGCAGCGCCGCCGTTGGCACCTGGGCCTTTTCCAGTGCCTGGTCCGCTACCGCTTCATGTTCGGCTCCCTCCGTTACGGCTTCGTGGGCACCGTGTCCTATCTCTACTACCTGCTCTACGAGCTCCTATCCCCCTTTATCACCGTGCTCGGGGTGGGCGTGACGGTCCTCGCCGCCGCAGTGGAGCGGCTCAACTACCCGTTCATGATAAAATTTTATCTGCTGTTTGTCCTGTACGGCGCGATTTTGACCATCACTGCCTTTTTCCAGCGCATCTATACGCAAAACCTCCGCATCAGCCGGGGAGATGCGGCCCGCGCCTGCCTGATGTGCGTATTTGAAAGCGTATTTTTCCGTTTCCTGCTGGATTTTGTCCGGATCACGGCCTTTATCGGCTACCGGAAACGGAAAAACAAATGGGGGGAAATCAAACGCTATCAGGCCCCCTAAGAGGGCAGGCTGCGCCCTTTGCCTCCCCTGCTATCCAGCGCAGCTTTTCACGTATCGCTCAGAGTGTTTCGACACGCACTGCGGCGCGGCAAATGTATTTGCCGCGCCGCAGTGCATACGATGGGCCTTGCGCAAAGAAGTTGACAACTCAACTTTATGGGTATATGATGCAAACGCTAAGGATCTGCATCCATCTTGATTGGCAAAGGAGGCGCCAGGATGATAGAACGATTTGAGCGGTTTTCCCTGGCAATTTTTGAAATCTCCCGGTACTGGCACAAGCTGGCCGCCGAGGAGATGGCCGCTTACGCGCTGAAGGGCTCCCATGCGATCTATCTGACCGCCATGTACCGCTGTGATGAGGGCGTCACTGCCCCTCAGCTGTGCGAGCTTTGCGGCCGGGACAAGTCCGACGTATCCCGCACAGTCGCCGTTTTGCAGGAGAAGGGCTTTGTCACCAAGGAGGAAGTCAACCGGAGCCTTTACCGGGGCCTCTTCAAGCTCACCGACCAGGGCCGGGCTGCGGCAGAGCAGATCAGCAGGCGGGCCAGCCTGGCGGTGGAGCTAGCCGGGGCCGACCTCAGCGATGAGGCGCGCTCATGCTTCTACGAGGCGCTGGATTCCATTACCGGACATCTGCGGGAAATCAGCAAGGAGGGTCTTCCACGGCAATGAATCCGATCATGACATGCTATTGCAGGGCATTCCAGCTGGTTTTCCGCTTGGCAATGCCCCTGATGCCCTATCGGGAGCCCGAGCGGCTTGAAGGCATCCAAGTGCTGCTGGCGCAGTCCGGCATCCGCTGTACGGCCTACGACGGGACCCGCGCCAACCCCACTGTCCAAAATGTGGAGGAAGCCAGGGAGCAGTACCTGGCAGGGGGCTGCCAAGGGCTCATCGCCTTTGGCGGCGGAGGGGGCAGCGGCGTTTATTGCCGCCATCCGCAGCCTCAACCAGCGGCTGGGCATCCCGAACAAGCTGCCCGAGATCCGGCGGGAGGATATCCCCGTCATGGCCGCCCACGCTGCCCGGGAGGTCAACCCTCTCTACCCTGTGCCCCGGCTGATGGACAAATCGGCGCTGGAGCAGTTTTATGACGCGGTTTCCCAGTAAACTCGTTTTGATTGGAGGCAGAGCCCATTGAACATCCATGAAATTGTAGAAAACCAACGCCGGTTTTTCCATACCGGCGCAACGCTGCCAGTCCCCTTCCGTTTGCAGATGCTCCGCAAGCTGCGGGACGCGGTGGACCGGTATGAGGCCCAGATCAGCGAGGCCCTGGCCGCCGACCTGGGAAAGAGCAGCTATGAGAGCTTCATGTGCGAAACAGGGCTGGTGCGCGGGGAGATCAGCTACATGCTCCGGCACACAGGCCGCCTGGCCCGGGAACGCACTGTCCACACCCCCCTGGCCCAGTTCGCCGCCAGAAGCTTCCAGCAGCCCTCCCCCTACGGCACCACCCTGATTATGAGCCCCTGGAACTACCCGCTGCTGCTGACCCTGGACCCGCTGGCCGACGCGATTGCCGCAGGAAATACCGCTGTAGTGAAGCCCAGCGCCTACGCCCCCGCTACCAGCGCGGTGATTGCCAAGCTCCTGGGGGAATGTTTTCCCCAGGAATATGTGGCCGTTGTCACCGGCGGCAGGCAGGAAAACGCCGCCCTGCTGGAGGAGAAATTCGATCTCGTCTTCTTCACCGGCAGCCAGGCCGTCGGCCGGGAGGTTCTGCGTCATACGGCGGAGCACCTCACCCCGGCTGTGCTGGAGCTGGGCGGGAAGAGCCCTTGTATCGTTGACGAGACCGCCAAGCTGCCCCTGGCGGCCCGGCGGATCGTGTTTGGCAAGTACCTCAACTGCGGCCAGACCTGTGTAGCTCCGGACTACGTCCTCTGCCACAGCAGTGTCAAAGACCGGCTGGTTGAGGCGCTGCGTGCGGAGATCCGGCGGCAGTACGGGGAGAACCCGCTGCAAAACCCGGACTACGGCAGGATTGTCAACGAAAAGCACTTCCAGCGCCTGCTGGGACTGCTGGACCCCGCCAAGACGGCTATTGGAGGCCAGAGCTCCCCAGGTACACTGCAAATCGCCCCTACCGTCCTAGACCGCATCACCGACAGCGACCCCGTGATGCAGGAGGAGATCTTCGGCCCGATCCTGCCCGTCCTCACCTTCGACCGCTTTGAGGAGATCTACGAAGACCTGGATGGCCGGCCCAAGCCGCTGGCCCTCTATCTCTTCTCCGAGAACCGCCCCCGGGTCCGGGAGGCCATGAGCCGCCTCCGCTTCGGCGGCGGCTGTGTCAATGACGTAGTCATCCATCTGGCCACCAGCGCCATGGGTTTCGGCGGCGTTGGGGAGAGCGGCATGGGGGCCTACCACGGCAAGGAGGGGTTTGAAGCATTTTCCCACCGGAAAAGCATTGTGGACAAGAAGACCTGGATGGACTTGCCTATGCGCTACCAGCCCTACCAGAGGGCCCTGTACGAAAAGCTGCTGCACTTCTTCCTGCGCTAAGGTACTCTGCGGCGGGCCCGCCGGATCTCTGTATCTGCTGCGCATGGGATAGGTTCCGGGATACAAATCTTAACGGGTTTTTAACAAATATCTGTGCTATACTATAGCCGGTACACTCTCAGATGTACCGGCTATCTTTTGATTGAAGCACCGGCGGCCCACCGCTGGCAAGGAGGCAGGCGTATGCTCCACCATTTTCCCAAGCGTCCCCGGCAGGCAGTCCTGCGCGACTGGCTGATTACCCTGGGCTTGCTGCTCCTCTGCTGCGGTTTGAGCAGCCTGCTGCTTATGGTGGACAGCAGCGGCGGGTTTATCTCCATGCTCTTTGTGCTGGCAGTGGTGCTGACGGCGCGGCTGACTGAGGGATATATTTTCGGTGTAGCCGCCTCCTTTGTGGGGGTCATCTGCGTCAATTATGTTTTTACCTATCCCTACTGGGAATTTAACTTCACCATCTCCGGATACCCGCTGACCTTCCTCACCATGTTTACGGTCTCCCTCATCGTCAGCGCCCTGACCAGCCAGATCAAGCGGCAGGAGCAGCTGCGGGTGGAGACGGACCGGGAGGCCATGCGGGCCAATCTGCTGCGGGCTGTGTCCCATGACCTGCGCACGCCGCTCACCTCCATTGTCGGCTCCACATCCGCCATCCTGGAAAATGAGGCGCGGCTGGAGCCCGACCAGAAGACGGCCCTGCTGCGCAATGTCCGCGACGAGGCCCAGTGGCTGATCCGTATGGTGGAAAACCTGCTGTCCATTACCCGCATGGGGGATGATGACGCCCACATTGACAAGGAGCTGGAGGCGGCGGAGGAGGTACTCGCCAGCGTATCCGGCAAGTTCCAGCAGCGGTTCCCCGGCGTCCGGCTGGAGCTGGCCGTCCCCCAGGAGCTCCTGTTCATCCCCATGGACGCCATCCTGATCGAGCAGGTGCTGATGAACCTGCTGGAAAACGCCGCATACCACGGCCATTGTACCCTGATCCGGCTGTCCGTGAACCGCCAGGAGGATGTGGCGGCATTCACTGTCCAGGACAACGGCGCGGGGATTCCGGAGGACGTCCTGCCAGACATTTTCTCCCCCGCCCTGCGCAGCCGGACCTGCGCCTCAGACAACCGGAGGAATATGGGCATTGGCCTATCGGTATGCAGCTCTATCGTCAAGGCCCACGGCGGGGCCATGTCTGCCGCCAACGCGGAGGCCGGCGGGGCGGTTTTCTGCTTTACACTGCCCATGGAGGAAAACAAGGAGGGCGACCGATGAAGATTCGAGACAGGATTCTGATTATTGAAGATGAGGCCAATATCAGCAATTTTATTGCCACTATCCTCAACGCCAACGACTATGACGCCATGACGGCCCGCACCGGCAGCGAGGCCATCACCACCATCACCTCCCACTGCCCGGACCTGATTTTGCTGGATCTGGGCCTGCCGGATATGGATGGGGCCAACATCCTGAAATTTGTCCGGGAATGGTCCACCTGCCCGATTATCGTTGTCTCCGCCCGGAACCATGAGCGGGACAAGGTAGACGCCCTGGACGCCGGGGCGGATGACTATATTGTCAAGCCCTTCGGCACCTCAGAGCTGCTTGCCCGCATCCGCACGGCGATCCGCCACACCCGCACCCACCTGCCCAACGACGATATCGCCCAGTCCGGGCAGTTCAAGGCCATGGGCCTGGTCATCGATTACGACAAGCATCAGGTGCTGGTGGACGGCAGGAACACCCATTTGACGCAGAATGAATACAAGCTGGTCTCCCTGCTGGGCAAATACGCGGGCAGAGTGCTGACCTATGACTTCATTATCCGCCAGCTCTGGGGGCCCAAGGCCAAGACGGATAACCAGATCCTGCGGGTCAATATGGCCAATATCCGCCGGAAAATAGAGGAAAATCCCGCCCAGCCCAAGTATATTTTTACGGAAATCGGCGTGGGCTACCGGATGGTCGATCCGGACTGACCGCGCTATGCGTCCAGCACGTCGTAGAGGGCGTTCAGAAGCGTCCACCCCTGGGGATAGGGGCGCATGAGGCTCCAATATCCCGCGCCGTGCAGGCCATATTCCCGGATCAGGCGCAGCTTGGCGGACAGGCTGCGGGCATCCTCAAACCAGACCTCATGGGTGGTCCCGTCCTCTGCGGTGTAGTGGAACCAGGGGGCTTGGGATGTCTCGTCGTACTGGATATCCGCACCCCGGGCAACCGCCAGATCCACCGCCGCCTGGTTGGAGAGTGAGCGGGCCCGTGTCTCCCCCTGCCGGAAGGGCAGCGGCCAGTCGTAGCCATAGTAGGGAACGCCCAAATAGATCTTCTCCCGGGGGATCTCCGTGACCGCATAGTCCAGTACCTGGCGGACATTGGGCAGCGGGGCTACCGCCATCGGCGGCCCATAGGTGTAACCCCACTCGTAGGTCATCAGCAGCACAAAATCCGCCGCCGCACCCAGGAGCGCATAGTCATGGGCCTCGTAGAGCAGCCCCCGCTGTTGTGCGTTTGTCTTCGGGGCCAGCGCCACCACCACCGGCAGCCCGCTAGGGGCGAGCTGCGCACGCAGCTCACGGATAAACCGGGCGTAATCCTCCCGCTGCCTAGGGGGGATATACTCAAAATCCACGTCCAGGCCCTGATAGCCCTTGCGGGAGATGGTCTCCACAATCTGCCGGATGAGCTGGTAGCGGAGGCCGCTGTCAGTGAGGATCATCACCGCCCGCTCACTGGAAAAATGGCCGTCCTCCGTCAGGGTGGACAGATGCATCAGCGGCGCCGTCCCCAACCGCCGTGCTTCTGAGAGAAGCTCGCCATCATCCAGGGGCAGCAGCCCGCCGGCAGCGTCGATGCCGTAGGTAAAGGGTGTGAGCTGGCTCATGTAGGGCAGCGTGGAGCTGAGCAGTGTCTGACGGATGAATGGGTAAGCGTAGCCGTTGGTATAGGTCCCTCCCAGCTTTTCCCCCGCATATGTAATCACCAGGACATCCCCTGCCAGGATGGCGGGGCTGCCCTCCAGCCAAAAATTGTTGCGGTAGAGTGAACGTAAGGTAACGCCATACCGCCGGGCCACAGAGGTGAGTGTCTCCCCAGGCTGCACAACATGGAAAGTCTGCACCTGCTGTACGACCAAGGTCTGTCCAACCGCCAGCGTACCGTCCGCCGGGACCCCATTGGACAGCCGCAGAAGCTCCGGGTCCACACCATAACGCCCCGCAATCCCATAAACTGTCTCCCCAGGCTGTACAATATGAATTTCCATATCCAATCCCCCTATCATGTCATCTTTGGCAAGCTTATGCGAGGGAGCTACCACGCATTCTCCCACACTGTCTAACCGCCCTGCCATGCCGCCCCTTTCAGCCAACCGCGCAGCGTATCGATTGCAGCTCTCCAGCTCTGCCCCTACCTTTGGACGTGTCATCGTATCAAGATGGCAGCGTCCTTTTTATTTTCTTTTTGTACTTCCCCTTAAGATGCCGGATTTCCATCAACACGAAAGGTAAACGTGATATTATTTAGCCGAAAAAAGATACTCGCATCTATCAATTGAAAATGCCAGCGGTGCTGCGGCACTGGGTAAACATCTGCTGGGTTCCTTTGAAAATTTGAAAAGATGAGGCGGTGTGCTCTCCGAGCACACCGCCTCATCTTTACGGGATATTCCAGAACACGGCCTATTCGCGTCCTGACCTATAGAGATGCTCACCGTTTGAAGCTGTCCTTCAGCCCCACGCTGCGGTTGAATATCAGGTGGCCGGGGCGGCTGTCCTTACTGTCCAGGCAGAAGTACCCTACCCGCATGAACTGGAAACTGGCGGGGGCGGCAGCATCTCTGAGCCACGCCTCCACCTTGCAGCCGGTAACGGTCTCCAGGGAACCAGGCGCCATACACGTCAGGAAATCCTTGTCCGCAGCATCCGGCGCAGGGTCGTCGAAGAGGTTGTCGTACAGGCGGCACTCCGCATTCACAGCGGTGGCCGCATCGACCCAGTGGATGGTCGCACCCTTGACTTTCCGCCCATCAGCTGGGTTGCCGCCACGGCTGTCCGGGTCATAGGTCGCCAGAATCTCCACCACATGCCCAGCCTCATCCTTCCGGCAGCCAGTGCAGGTGATCAGATAGGCCCCCTTCAAGCGGCACTCCGGGCCGCCTGGGTACAGCCGCTTATACTTGGGTACGGGCTCCTCTAAAAAGTCCTCCGCCTCCACATACAACTCTCGGGAGAAGGTGATCTGCCGCGTCCCGTCCTCGGGACGGTTGGGGTTGTTCTCCACCTCAAAGGTCTCGCTCTGCCCCTCCGGATAGTTGGTGATGGTCAGCTTCACCGGGCGGACCACCGCCATCACCCGCTGGGCGGTCTCGTTCAGATCCTCCCGCAGGCAGTGCTCCAGGAAACTGAACTCCACCGTACTGGACGCCTTGGCCACGCCAATGCGCTCACAGAAATTGCGGATGGCAGCGGGCGTATACCCCCGCCGGCGCAGGCCGGACAGGGTCGGCATCCGCGGGTCGTCCCAGCCGGAAACCTTCCCGTCCTCCACCAGGGCCCGGAGCTTCCGTTTGCTCATGACAGTATAGTTAATCCCCAGGCGGGCAAACTCGATCTGCCGGGGCTTCGCGGGCAGGTCGCAGTTGGCGATGACCCAGTCATACAGGGGCCGGTGATCCTCAAACTCCAGGGAACACAGGGAGTGGGTGATGCCCTCCAGGGCGTCTTCAATGGGGTGAGCAAAGTCATACATCGGGTAGATGCACCACTTATCCCCCTGGCGGTGGTGATGGGCATGGTTGATGCGGTAGAGGACCGGATCGCGCATGTTGAAATTGCCGCTGGCCAGGTCAATTTTCGCCCGCAGGGTCATGGCGCCGTTGGGGAACTCCCCCGCGCGCATCCGGCTGAAGAGCTCCAGGCTCTCCGCCGCCGGGCGGTCCCGGTAGGGACTGCGGGCGGGAGTATTCACATCACCCCGGTACTCCCGGCATTGGTCCGGCGTGAGCTCGCAGACATAGGCCAGCCCCTTTTGGATGAGGCCCTGGGCGCACTCGTACATCTTCTCGAAATAGTCGGAGGCATAGAAGAAGCGGTCGCCCCAGTCAAAGCCCAGCCAATGGATATCCTCTTGGATGGCCTCCACATACTCCACATCCTCTTTGGAGGGGTTGGTGTCGTCCATACGCAGGTTGCACAGCCCGCCGTATTTCTCAGCCGTACCAAAGTCAATGCACAGCGCCTTACAGTGACCAATGTGCAGGTACCCGTTCGGCTCCGGCGGGAAACGGGTGTGGACGGCCATGCCCTGGAACCGGCCCCCCTGCGCGATGTCCTCGTCAATAAATTGGTGGATAAAATTTTTGCTCTCGGCCTCATCAGGAATGAGGGGCTTGCTCTCTGCGGTCATGCCGTCACGCTCCTTGTTCAGAAATTTGATATCTTATCCAAAAATGGATGGTATAAATTATACAAAACGACAGCGGAAAACGCAAGGGGGTAACGCATTTTTTTTGCAGGAAACAGAGGACTGCATCAAGCGCGATGGCGGAGGTGAAAAAAAGACAGGCTCCCAAACCAGGGCGGGAGAGCGCCTGGAACGGGAGCCGGGAATAGGATGGAGCCCGATGGGGACTGGGGCTAACCGTCTGGAGCTGGACGGCAATGGCCGGCGCAGCCTTGCGCTGCGCCGGCCCCCACCTATCAGCGGATCTTGACCGCCGTGCCGTAGGCAATCACCTCCGCCGCCCCCTGCATCACAGAGGACGAGCCGTAGCGGACATTTACAACCGCGTCCGCTCCCAGGGCCTCCGCCTCATCTACCATCCGCTTGGTGGCAATCTGGCGGGCCTCGGTAATCATCTCTGTGTAACCGGTGATTTCACCGCCAACCAGGGTCTTCATCCCCGCCATAAAGTCCTTTCCAAAGTTCTTCGACTGTACAATAGTCCCCTTCACGATCCCCAGGGCCTCGATCTCCTTCCCCGGGATATGGTCAATATTGAGCAGCAGCATCTTCTTCTCCTCCTTTAATTTCTTTCAGTCTTGTCTTTAAATTGATCCAAATGGGGAGGATTGTCCCCACTTCGAACACGATCAGCAGCGCCAGCAGCTTTGCTGTCAGGCCCGCCGGGTCCAGCCCGGCGCGCAGCCACAACAGGACCAGCGCAGCCACCACCCGCACTGCGGTAGAGGATACCGCGCCCCACAGGGCGTTTTTCCGCCGCAGCGCCTGCGCCTCAGTATTTTCTGGCCTCATCCTCTTCCCCTCCGTCAATTTCCCGGAGCCGTTGCCGCATAGCGGCCACTACGCCAATAATCACCGCGCCGCCTGCCACCAAGTACAGCAGCAGGAAGGGCAGGGCCGCCCGGGCCTCCGGCTGGGCCCCCAGCAGACCGGCGGCATAGGCCATCAGCGCAACCAACGGGCCTACATAGGCTACCACCAGTACTGCCACCACAATGGGGGCAATCTTCTTTTTAGTATTGTTTCGCATCGTCAATCTCCCCTCTTCCGATTTCCTTGATCCGCTGGAACAGGGCCAGCAGCACCCCTACAATCACCAGCAGCGGCAGCGCCTCCAGCACCAGAATCACCGCCAGCGGCGGCACCTCTGACGGGTCCACAACGTACCCAACAGAGTACCCCCAGAACATGACGGCCGCTATGGCCGCCATCAGCGCCACCAGCACCGCTGAGATCACCACAGGCGCCACATACCGGATGCGCACATCCTGCCGCTGCTTGTTCTGGAAGGTGGTGCCGGTCTGCTCCAGCTTCTCCATCTCCTCCAGCACGCCCTCCGCGTCCAGCTCCCGCAGCGGGATTTCCCGCTCCTTCAGCAGCGTACACAGCCGCGCCGCTTCGTCCAAGTTCCGCCGCTCCCGCTCCAGTGTGACCAGGTGGCGGCGCATCCCGTCGCCGACCGTCTGCGTCCCCTCCTGCATCCGGCGGATTTCCTCGATGGGGACGCCCAGCTTGCGCAGCAGCTTGATGCGCCGCAGCACATCCACCTCCTCCTGGCCGTAGTCCCGGTAGCCGTTCTCACTGTTGCGGCTGGGGGAGAGCAGGCCCTTCTCCTCATAGAAGCGGATATTCTTTTTTGTGATGCCCACCAGGGCCTCCACCTCGTTGATCTTCATGGTCCCCCTCCCTTTTCACTCCAATTGTACACCCTCCACCAGGGGGAAGGTCAAGAAATTTCCACTTTTTCGGGCAATTTTTTATAGCTCCGCGCCGCCAGCCAAACTACCGCCAAGGCAAACACCGCTACCAACAGCTCCAGGACCGCAATGGGCAGGTAGGCACTGCATACGACGGCAAGGAAGTCCAGCAGGAAATGGAGCACGATGGCCGCGGGGAACAGCCACAGCTTCCCGGGCCGAGTGGCGGCGGTGAACACCAGCACGGAGGCTGCCATATGGAACGCGATGGCGGGGATGCGCTCGAACCCTCCCCACAGGAAAGCAGAGGCCGGATAAGACGCCAGAGTTGCCGCCGCGCTCTCCAACTCCGGGGCCAGCTCCCCACCGCCGGTCCATGCGGACAGGATGATCAGGTTGTTCACCATCGTCATCCCCAGCAGCAGGAACGCCTCGACCCCGCCGTGGCCGATGCCGTAGCTGAGGGCTGTTACCCGGTCCCGCTGTTTCCGCAGCACCAGCTTGAAGGCGAGGAAACGGCCCACCTCCTCAAATATCCCAGCCGCCAGGCCGCCGTAGAGTCCATAGAGCCAGATGTTGCCCTGGATGACCGGCCCCAGGGCGCTCCCCAGCACCAGGTTGTGGAAGATTGCCTCCAGCACCATGGCAAAGAGGACAAACGTCGCCGCACCCACGGCGAAGCTGGACCACCGCCCGCCCCGCCGGTGAAGGAACAGCATTATCCCCACCGGGACCACTACTGTCAGGACCGCGTTGCAGACCATCACAATCATTGCAGCACTCAATATCAACCCTTCTTTCCGGCCGCCACACTGCCCGGCGGCCCTTTTCTGCGCTTAGCATACCCCTTCCACCAGGGGGAAAGTCAAGTGTTTTCCGCAAATTCCCCGCAAAAACCTGTCCACACAGGGAAACCGCCCTTCCCGTTCCCAGGAAGGGCGGTGTTTCTTTAGAGCGGGTTGCGGTCCAGCCAGCCGGAGATGGCCTGGCCGATTTCCCGGATGCAGCCGGGGGCATAGGGGAGCTTCAGCCCAGCGGCCTCCACCAGCTCCCGGAAGGTTTTGGTGCCGCCGGCATCCACAAAGCGGAGGTACCGCTGCCAGGCGTCCGGCCGGTCCTGCATGGACGCCAGCCAGAACTGGAACGCCACAGTCTGGGCCATGCAATAATCAATATAGTAGAAGGGATAGAGGTAGATATGCAGCTGCCGCTGCCAGCCCGCTCCCCGGCTATAGAAGGGCAGGCCGTCAAAGTCCGTCCAGGGGCGGTACTTTTTCTCCAGCTCCAGCCACACCTGGTTGCGCTCCCCGGCCGTCAGCTCCGGGTTTTCGTACATCCTGTGCTGGAACTCGTCCACCATGCACCCATAAGGGATGAAGATCAGCGCGTCAGAGCAGTGGCCAATCTCATATTTCCTGGTCAGCGGGCCGAAGAACTTCTCATGCCAGGGCGCGGTCAAAAACTCCATGGACATGGAGTGGCACTCGCAGGACTCCATCGTGGGGCTGGTCAGGGCGGAGAGGTACCCGTGCCGGGCGGCCCGGTAGAAGGCGAAGGCATGTCCCGCCTCATGGGTCAGCACATCCACGTCCCCGCTGGTGCCATTGAAGTTGGAGAAGATGAAGGGCGCCTGGTAGGCGGCAAACTCCGTACAGTAGCCGCCGGGGGCCTTGCCCTCCTTACTGAGCACGTCCAGCAGATCACCGTCGTAGAGGAAGTCCACAAACTCCGCCGTCTCCGGGCTGAGGGCGCGGTACATCTCCCGCCCCGCGGCCAGGATATCGTCCGCTGTCCCCTGGGGGGCGGCGTTGCCGTCGGGGAAGACCAGCAGATCGTCGTAGAATTTCAGCTTCTCCACGCCCAGCCGCTTCTCCTGCTCCTTCTTCACCCGGGCGACAATGGGAACCATATCGCCTGCGATCTGCTCCCGGAAGGCGGCGACCTCCTGGGGGCCGTAGCAGTTGCGGCCCAGCCGGTCGTAGCCCAGGGGGATATAGCTGTCATACCCCATGGCCCGGCCCTGGGCGGTGCGGTTCTGGATCAGCTGGCCGTAGAGCCGGTCCAGCTCATCCTGGTGCCGGTCAAACCAGCGGCCCTCGGCCTCAAAGGCCGCCCTGCGGACAGCGCGGTCAGGGCTCTGCTTAAAGGGCCCCAGCTTGGGCAGGGGCAGGGACTGCCCCTCCCACTCCACCATGGCAGAGGCATAGAGCTTCTGGTACTCGCTCTGGAGCCGGTTTTCCTCCTGCATCAGATCCATGATCTCCGGCTTCATGGCGCGCACGCTGATCTCCAGGTTGGTAAACAGCAGCTTCCCAAACCGCTCCTCCAAGGCGGGCCGGAAGGGGGATGCCAGCAGGGCCAGATTGATTTTCTGGCTGATCTCCTGGAGGGCGGGGCTGATCTCGTCCACATAGCTGTTTTCCCCGTCGTAAAATGCATCCTTCGTATTGATGGTGTGGCGGACATAGGCCAGGGAGCAGGCGGTATTGACAGCTTTCTCCAGCTTCTCGAACTCCAGATAGGCGTCTATCTGCTCCTGGGCGGAGGCGGCGGAGGTAATCCGCTCCAGCAATTTGTTGGAGGTTTCCTTGAATCCCTCCAGGTCTGGCCTCTCATAGGGCATTTCTGTAAACTTCATGCAGTTTCTCCTTGTTGATCATTTTTCCTTGCCACTGCCGTGGCGGGCCTGCGCGGAAGGAATTACAGCTCCCGCAGCACCGCAACAAGATATGCCCAAGTCCTCTGCAGGGAGGAAATCGACATCCGCTCCCGGACCGTGTGGATCTCTACCAGGTCGGGCCCCAGGGACACAGCATCCAGCCCCGGCAGCTTCGCCGACAGCACGCCGCACTCCAGACCTGCATGGATCGTCTCCACAGCGGGGTCCTTGCCGTACTGCTCCCGGAAGACCCGCACCATGGTCTCCCGCAGGGCGGAATCCTTCCGGTACTCCCAGGGGGGATAATCCCCGTGCTGGTCAAATACCCCGCCGTTGGCGGAGGCCAGAGCCTTCAGGCTCGCTGACATCTGCTCCTTCTCCGCAGCCACGCTGCTGCGGATGCAGAAAGTCATCTTCAGCGGCTCCGGCCCGCACCGTACTACCCCCAGGTTCAACGATGTCTGCACCTGACCGGGCAGGTCGGGATTCATCGCCAGCACCCCGTTGGGCGCGTCCAGCAGCATCCAGACCACCTTGCGGCTGGCCGCCTTGGACAGGGCGCTGGTCTTCTCCACCTCGCCGCGCCGCACCCAGCTCAGGGTAAACCCGGGGTCCAAGGGATAACCGGCCTTTGCCTTTTCCGCCCAGGATTCCGCCCGGGCCCGGAGGGCCTCCTCATCCTTGAGGGAAACCAACACCACCGCCGCCGCGCTCTTGGGGATGGCGTTGTCCTGCTCGCCGCCCCGATACTCGCACAGACGGGGATAGCCCAGCTCCCGGAGGCATTCGGCCAGCAGCTTGTTTGCGTTGGCATGGCCCTTATGGATCTCCGTACCGGAGTGGCCGCCGGAGAGGCCCTCCAAATGGATCTCACAGGCCACGCCCTTTTTGAGTTTCCAGCTGGCAGATACATCCACCGCAATATCGCACCGGGCCCCGCCGGCACAGCCTGCGGTCAATACGCCCTCCGCCTCGGAGTCGATATTCAGCAGGTAACGGCTCTTCAAATCCGAGCAGTCCAGGGCCACGGCCCCGGGCATCCCCACCTCCTCGTCCACGGTAAACACCGCCTCCAGAGGCGGATGAGGGATGGAATCGTCGTCCAGCACCGCCATGGCCATCGCCACAGCAATCCCGTCGTCCCCGCCCAGGGTCGTCCCACGGGCCTTGATCCAGTCGCCATCCACGTACAGATCCAGCGGGTCCTTGGTGAAATCGTGCTCCACACCGCTGTCCTTCACACACACCATGTCCAGATGCCCCTGGAGCATCACCGTAGGATGGCCCTCATAGCCCGGCGACGCATCCTTCCAGATCACCACGTTGCCCAGCTCGTCCCGGCGGTGCTTCAACCCCCGCTCCCGGGCAAACGCCTCCGCCCAATCACTGGCAGCGGCGGTGTTCCCCGACCCGTGGGGGATGCGGGTGAGCTCCTCAAAGAAACGCAGTACGCTCTTCGGCTCCAAATTTGCTAAAACCTGCTTCTCCATCGTTGTTTCCTCACTTTCGTACAATAAATTGTTGATTGCGCTTTATGAATGGTTCCTACAGCAGATGCACCCCTGCGGCAGCGCAGGCGTCCATGGTCTCCTTGTCCCAGAGGCTTACCTGCACTTCCCCGATGTGGCAGCAGCCGATCATCAGCATACACAGGCGGCTCTGGCCGATGCCACCGCCCATCGTCAGCGGCAGCTGGCCCTCCAGCAGCAGCTTGTGGAAGGGCAGCGCCCGCCGGTCCTCACAGCCGGACAGCCGCAGCTGGCGGTCCAGGCTCTCCTCGTCCACCCGGATGCCCATAGATGAGATCTCAAAGGCCCGGCCCAGCACGTCGTTCCACATGAGGATATCGCCGTTAAGCTCCCAGTCGTCGTAGTCCGGCGCACGGCCGTCGTGGGGGGTCCCGCTGCGCAGCTTTTTGCCGATCTGCATGAGGAACACCGTCTTGTGGGTTTTCAAAAACTCCGTCTCACGCTGGGAGGGCGTCAGGTCGGGGTAGAGATCCTCCAGCTCCTGGGTGGTCAGGAAAGTGACGTCCCGCTCCAGCTTGACGTTCAGCTGCGGGAAAGCCCGGCGCAGGGCGTCGCAGGTATCGCACACCGCGCCCACAATGGAGCGGACCGTATATTTGAGGTGGTCCGTTGTCCGCTCATCCCGGTTGATGACCTTTTCCCAGTCCCACTGGTCGACGTATACGGAGTGGATGTTGTCCAGGCTCTCGTCCCGGCGGATGGCATTCATATCGGTATACAGGCCATTGCCCGGGTAGAAGCCGTAGCGTTTGAGGGCCAGGCGTTTCCACTTGGCGAGGGAATGGACGACCTCACCGGTGGCCCCCTCCACAGCGGGGATATCAAAGGCGACAGGCCGCTCGACGCCGTTGAGGTTGTCATTGAGGCCAGTGTCCCGGTCAACAAACAGCGGTGCGGATACCCGGCGCAGGTTCAGCGCAAATTTCAGGTTTTCCTGGAAGCTGCTCTTCACGAATTCAATCGCCCGCTGCATGTCGTAGCCGTACAGCGGTGTGCGGTAGCCCTGGGGGATGTAGCAGTTATTCATAGATGGCCTCCTGTAAAAATGGTGTACCAAGCCTATGATACACCATTTGCCAGAAAATTGCACGAAAAATTTGGTAACGGTATCCATTCTTTTTTCTTAAAAGAAAAAAGAATGTTAAACCATTCTCCCGCAGCCCCCTCTCCCCCGCGGCAGCCGCCTGGCTGCGCAAAAAATAGGGGCAGGCCGAACGGCCTGCCCCTGGGGTTGCGTATCTATAATTTCAGCAATTTATGCCTATGCGCCGCCCTTAGCCTACGGATTAACCCAGCAGCTGGAGGACGCCCTGGGGTACCTGATTGGCCTGGGCCAGCATGGCCTGGGCGGACTGCACCAGGATGTTGTTCTTGGTGTAGGACATCATTTCCTCGGCCACGTCGGTGTCGCGGATGGTGGACTCGGCATCCTGAATGTTCTCCGCCATCACGGACAGGTTGTTCTGGGTGTGCTCCAGACGGTTCTGGATGGCGCCCAGATCACCACGGACAGAGGACACCATGTTGATCGCATCCTTAATGGTCTGGGTGGCAGAAGCAGCGCCGTCCTGGTTGCTGATATCCACGCCGTCAATGCCCAGGGCCTTGGTGTGCATATCGCCAATGGAAACGACCATCTGGTTGAAGCTGTCGGCGGTATCGCCAATCTGGAGCTTCAGGCCGCCCTTGCCGGTGGTGCCGGTGCCCGCCTTGAAGGTCAGGTTGGTCGCGCCGGTGGAGGTGACGTTCAGGCCGGTGTCCTGGGAGATCTTGGACGCCGCGTTGGCGACGGCATTTTCTGCGTCCTGACCGAAGACGATGGTGATGTCCTTATCAACGCCAGTAACATCCTGGCCGTCTGTTGCCAGCATATACTTCTTGCCGTTGACCGTGAAGACAGCATCGTTCTGATTGGTTCCGTCGTAGAGCGCAGGAGGTGTGGCAGTGTAGTAGGCATCCTCGCCCTGCGTGGTCTGGGTCATGGTTCCGGAGGTAGGTGCAGTGGTTGCGTTGCCAGTCTTATCATAGATCGCTTCACTGACACCAATCAGCTTTGCGCCGTTTGCGCCGGCTTCCTTTGCCTCCGCAACGATGGCACCGTCAGTACCCCAGTTCGCGGTGAAGGTGAACTTATCCTCCAGGCCGCTCTTGCGGATCTCGTTGCTCAGGGCCTTATTCAGATCTGCGGCAGTACCGCTGGCAATCGCATCGCTGGTCAGGCTGTACTCCTGTCCGGAATCGCTCACCAGATACTGGGTGCCGTCGCTGTTCTGCGCGGCAGTGAGGCCCAGGGTGACGGTCTTCTCCTGGCCGTTCTCCACATAGGTGAAGTTCATCTCCATCCGGTCGCCAACACTCATTGCCTGGAGGTTAGTCTGGTTGATAACAGAGGTGGCCTGGGAGGTCATCTTCCACTTGGTGGCATCCACGGTGGTGATCCCTGTCAGGTTGCCGTCCAGGTTGATGTTGCTGACTGCGACGCTGCCGCCCTTGGCAGACAGGGAGCCGTCCAGAAGCTTGATGCCGTTGAAGTTGGCGGAATCAGCGATACGGTTGATTTCAGTCTTCAGGGCAGTGACTTCCTTGTTCAGGTTCTCGCGGTCAACCTCATTCTGATAGGTGCCGTTGGCGGACTGGGTAGCCAGGTAGTCCATGCGGTTGAGCATGTCCTGGATCTCCTGCATGGCGCCTTCGCCGGTCTTCACCAGGGAGATGCCGTCCTTGACGTTCTTCTGGGCAGCATCCAGGCCGGTGATCTGGGCGCGCATCTTCTCGGAAATTGCCAGACCGGCAGCATCATCGCCAGCGCGGTTGATCTTGTAGCCGGAAGACAGCTTTTCCAGGTTGCTGCTCAGGGACTTGGAGTTATTGTTGTAGTTGCGGTAGGCATTCATTGCCATAATATTATGCTGAATACGCATTGTGAATCTCCTTTTCTACATTCCAGACAAATCCATTCGTCTGGCCATTATACCTTGTGCGCTGCCGCCTCCACACCCGTACCCGGCCGGAGCTGGCGGAAAGCCGCTTCGCACGCAATCTATTTCAGACGGTTTGCGCTAACCGTTTGAAACCTAAAAAACCCGGCCCCTCCGCCGCCGGAATCATCTACCGGGGAATCCCCCGCCGCCGCGTACCTCCTGTACTGCGGCATCCCTCCGCGCCTGCCTGACACGGCATCACACGGCTTACATTCTCTTTATCGGTCTGGCCTATGGAAAAATAAGGGGCTTCGCCAACTTTTTTTGAAAAACTCCAGACAGGAAAACGCCGGACAGGGCGCATCCCCCCTGCCGGAACTGGCCTGACGCCTGGTTCCCCGCCATTTTTTCACCATTTTCCGGAAAACCCTGTTGACAAAGCGAAACACCGCTGATATACTGGATAAGCCGCTTTGAATGGGTTTATAAGCGCGTTTTTGCGCCACCTACGACAGCGGGCCCGTAAAGGAGCGCGGCGTCGCGCTTCATAATAAAGGAAAGCGAGGTGCAAAAGGAATGCACGCAATCATTGTTACCGGCGGCAAGCAGTACAAGGTGAGCGAGGGGGACACCCTGTTCATCGAGAAGCTGCCCGCAGAGGCTGGCGACCAGGTCGTTTTTGACCAGGTTCTGGCGGTTCTGGGCGAGGGCAGCGCCACCATCGGCACCCCCACCGTGGCCGGCGCCACTGTGGAGGCCTCTGTCGTGAAGAACGGCAAGGGCAAGAAGATCCGTATCTTCAAGTACAACCCCAAGAAGGGCTACCGTAAGCGTCAGGGCCACCGTCAGCCCTATACCAAGGTTGAGATCAAGAAGATCAGCGCCTAAGGCATGACGACGGTCACGTTTTTTATGGAGGGCAGCCGTATCACGGGCTTTGAAGCCTCCGGGCACAGCGGCTACGCGGATGCAGGCGAGGATATCGTCTGCGCTGCCGTTACCAGCACGGTCCGGCTCGTGGAATGCGTGTTGAATGATGTGATGGGCCTGTGTGCGCCGGTAAAGGTGCGCGAAGAGTCCGCACGGATCACCCTCCGGCTCCCCGGCTCCCTGGGACAGGCCGCAGAAGACACCTGCCAGAACCTGCTGGCAGGGATGATGGTCTATCTCACCGGGCTGCACGGCGAGTACCCCGGTTTTATTGAGGTGATGGAGGCCGAGGCCCCCTGACTCCCCTACCGCATCTTACAGAAAGGATGGCATACGATCATGATGAACATTGGTTTGCAGTTCTTCGCCCATAAGAAGGGCGTCGGTTCTACCAAGAACGGCCGTGATTCCGAGAGCAAGCGCCTCGGGCCCAAGCGTGCCGACGGCCAGCATGTTCTGGCTGGCAATATCCTCGTCCGTCAGCGCGGGACCCACATCCATCCCGGCGTCAACGTCGGCCGCGGCAGCGACGATACTCTGTTTGCCAAGACCAGCGGCGTTGTCCGCTTTGAGCGTCTGGGCAAGGACCGGAAACAGGTTTCCGTATACGAGGCTTGATTGCAGAACAGGAAATAGGGCGGACGGCACAGCCATAGGCTGTGCCGTCCGTTTTGCTTAGTGGCAGCAGTTGCAGTGCTGCTTGGTACACTCGTAATCGCAGGGGCCGCTGAGGCTGTTGGGGGGGAAGAACTCCTCCACGGGGAAGCAGATGTTCTGGAAGAGGTCGCAGGGGTCCTCGTTGGTGCAGCCGCAGCCGGCGCAGGAGCAGTCCTTATCAGGCAGGCAGTAGTCAAACACCGGCATCAGCAGCTGGCTGTCACGCTCCAGCCGGATGATGGAGAACTGGCCCAGGGTGACAAAGGCGCGGCGGTAATCGTCGCCCATGGTCAGCTCGCAGCCGAAGCACTGGCACACGCAGGCGGGGATCTCGCAGATGTCGCAGTCACAGCAGCGGTTCTCGCAGCACTCCACCAGCTTCGCGTCCAGGACGATGGGGTCGACAGCCTCTACGACTGCCACAGGCATATTGCTCTGCTCCAGCATCTGGCGGTCCATGGCATCAATGCGGAGCTTGGAAGAGAAGATCTTCGCATTGCCCTCGCTGCCGAAGAGGATCACCCGCTTGTCAAAGACGCACAGCCCCTCTACCTCCACCGGACGGGGGCAGGAGCAGTAGGCGTTCAGGGTGACGCGGTAGAAAAACCGCATATCCACCGTGTAGAATCCGCGGTTGAACACCACAGGCTCCACGTTGATGTACGTGTAGAGCAGCTCCGCCTTGCCGCCCTTGACCGTTTGGGCCCGGTTAAGGATATCCTGACCGGCGGTGGTGGGGTAAAACCGGAGATCTTCGATACAATCCTTATCGGAAGATACCGCGTTCTATAAGATGCTTCTCTCGGGCTTGCCCAAGCGGAAATGGCAGGAATATGCTGCGGATTCAAGAGAAGCGGGCGAGCCCCACAGGGGCCCGCCCGCCATTTCCATCAGCCGCAGGACTGGTCAATCTTCTTCGTCGTCCTCATCGTCCTCTCCGACTGCCTCCCCGCTTTCGCAGGCACCGCAGCAGTTGGAGCAGCCGCTCACGTCCTCCAGATCGAACTCCAGCTTCTCCCCGCAGTTGGGGCACAGGATGGAGCCGTCAGCCAGGATCGTCTCGTCAAAGAAGATATCCTCCTCGCAGTTGGGACAGGTCGTCTGGTAGACCTCATCGTCCCCATCCTCCTCGTCATCCTGCTCATAGAGGTAGGTCTCCACATCGCTCAGATCATCGCTGACCGCGTCCAACCCCTCCTCCAGCTCGCCCTGCTCGTCACGGATGTCCTGAAGCTCCAGGGCAACATCGTCCAAAATGTCGATCATCACCTTGAGGAGTTTGCCCTCCTTGGACTTGGTGTCCAGGCCAAGGCCCTCCGCCAAGCCCTTCATATACGCGACCTTTTCCAGAATTTCCATCGTCATTCTCCTTTCAAAAAGTCATGCCGGTTGGTACTCTCCTCCTACAGCGCACGGCCCCAGGCCGGTGGGGACATCGTCAATCTGGGTCAGTTCTTGCAGCGGGACAGGTACTCCCCAGTGCGGGTATCAATAGTGATCTTGTCGCCCACATCGATAAAGAGGGGCACCTTGATCTCCGCGCCGGTCTCCAGGATGGCGGGCTTGGTCACATTGGTGGCGGTGTTGCCAGCAAAGCCGGGCTCGGTGTCCGTCACCTCCAGGTCCATGAAGTTGGGAGCCTCCAGGCCGAAGAAATTCCCCTTGTAGCTGAGCACCTTGCAGACGGTGTTCTCCTTGACAAAGCGGAACGCATCGCCCAGCAGGTCCTTATTCAGGGGCACCATGTCAAAGGTCTCCTGGTCCATGAAGTAGTACAGGTCGCCGTCGTTATAGCTGTACTCCATGTCCTTGCGCTCTACAAAGGCCTCCTCAAACTTGGCGGTAGGGTTGAAGCTGGTCTCGGTCACAGCGCCGGTCACTACGTTCTTCATCTTTGTGCGCACAAAGGCCGCGCCCTTGCCGGGCTTGACGTGCTGGAACTCGATGACCTGCATCACCTTGCCGTCCATCTCAAAAGTCTTGCCGTTGCGGAACTCGCCGGCGGTAATTGTAGCCATATGGTATATCCTCCTAGAATGGAATAAAATTGTCCTTGGGCCATTTTACCGTATTCCCGGCGTAATTGCAAGTATTTTGTAAAGAATTCCCGCCCTTTTTCAGCAACTCCCCGCCGCGTCCGGCTGCGGCGGGCCTTCCGGCCTAGTATATGCGGCCATTCCTCCCATCATCCCTCCAAATATTGGCGGAGATACCGGTGCGCACAAAAAAAGCGGGGAGCGGTCCTCCCCGCTACCCCAGCTCCTGGCGCAGCTTTTCAATCGCCCGTTTCTCCAGGCGGGATACCTGTACCTGGCTGACGCCCAAAACCCGGGCGCACTGCTGCTGGGTCAAGCCCTTGAAAAAGCGCAGGAGGATGGTCTCCCGCTCCCGTTCCGGCAGCTTGCCGATGGCGGCGCGCAGGGCAATGCGCTCTACCATGCCCTCCTCGGTGGCCGGGCTGGCCAGGGTGGACTCCAAGGTCAGCCCGTCGGCATTCTCCTGCTGCAAGCTGTCTGGCGGCGCCGCTGCCAGCTCCGCAGCAGCAATTTCCTCCACCGTCAGGCCCGTGACCTCGCTGAGCTCCGAGAGTACCGGCTCCCGGCCCAGCTGGGTGCGCAGCCTCTCCCGGGCGGCATAGATGCTCACGCCCTGCTCCTTGAGGGTGCGGCCTACCTTGATGATGCTGTTGTCCCGCAGGTAGCGCCGGATCTCCCCGGCGATTTTGGGGACTGCGTAGGTGGAAAACTGGGTGCCATAGCCTGCGTCAAACCCCCGCACCGCCTTGAGGAACCCCAGGCAGCCCAGCTGATAGAGGTCGTCCGGCTCCGCGCCCTTGCCGTAGTAGCGGCGCACCACTGCCCAGATCAGGCCGCTGTTCTCCTCCAGCACCTGGGCTGTGGCCGCCTCGTCCCCCCGCCTGGCCTGCTCCAGCAGGTCCAGGGCGCTGGCGGTCACTTCAGGGGCCGGCGGGGCTGAATGCGCCGGCGCATGGTAACGCGGGTCCCCTTCCCCTGGGCGGAGCGGACAGACAGCTTGTCCATAAAGCTCTCCATAATGGTAAATCCCATCCCGCTGCGCTCCTCCCCGCCGGTGGTGTACAGCGGCTGGCGGGCCTGCTCCACATCCGCAATGCCCCTGCCCCAGTCGCGCACCGTGATCTCCAGCACGTCCCCCTCCAGCACCCGGGCCCGCAGCGCGATCCGGCCCAGGGCGTCCGGGTAGGCGTGGACGATGGCGTTTGTCACCGCTTCACTGACAGCGGTCTTGATATCCCCCAGCTCCTCCAGCGTCGGGTCCAGCTGGGCGGCAAAGCAGGCCACAGCCCCCCGGGCAAACGCCTCATTGGCGCTGCGGCTGAGAAATTCTAGGGATATGTAGTTTGTACTCCTGGTCTTCATCCCGCACCTCCTCATATTAAATCTACATAGCGGTTCAGGCCCGCTGTTTCCAGTACCCGGGCCGCCTGGTGGGGGATGTTGACCACCACCAGCGTGCCGGAGAGCGCCTCCATCCTGCGTTTCGCCCGCAGCACCACTGCAATCCCGGAGCTGTCCATGAACGACAGCCCTCCCAGGTCAAGCAGCGTCTTGACGGGAAGGTTTTGCTCCATGCAGCGGTCAATGGATTCCATCAGGTCCTTGGCGGCATGGTGGTCCAGCTCGCCGGCCAGGGAAATCGTGAGCTGCCGGTTTTCTGTTTTGTATTTCATCTCCATAGCTTGTCTCCTTTGTGCGAAAAAATGGCCGCAAGCTCTTTGCTTGCAGCCATTATAAGATGGTCCGGCGGCGGATTCTTGTCGAAAAGGGGCGGGCGGGAAAATATTCCTGCGCCGGAAAGCAGAAAGGCCGCCGCCCGGTTCCCCAGGCGGCGGCTTCATGTAATCATGTTTACTTCTGTAAATGGAACTGGCTGGTCTGGTCTTCCAGCAGCCGCACCTGCTCGAAGAGCTCGGTGCTGACGGCAGCGGCCTGTTCACTGCTGGCGGAGTTCGTCTGGACGACGGCGGAAATCTGGCCGATCCCCTCCGTTACCTGGCCGATGGCGATGGCCTCCCCTTGAATTGCCTGGGCGATGACCCCAATCTCCCTGTTGGACTGGGTGACGAGCTCCAGCGTCTTGCGCAGGGTATGGGAGACCTCCTCCACAATCTGACGGCCCCGTTCCGTGGCCTGGACGGAGTTGTCAATCAGCTCCTTGGTAGCCTTGGCAGCCTGGTCGGACTGGGCCGCCAGGGAGCGCACCTCGTTAGAGACCACGGCAAAGCCCTTGCCTGCCGTGCCGGCCCGCGCCGCCTCTACCGCGGCGTTCAGCGCCAGAATATTGGTCTGGAACGCAATATCCTCGATGGTCTTGATGATCTTGCTGATCTCCTGGGAGGCACGGGTGATGTCCTCCATAGCGGAGACCATCTGCTCCATCTGTTCCTCGCTGACGCTGACCTGCTCCCCGGTAAGGCGGGCGTTCTCCTGGGCGCTGGTGGCAGCTTGGACATTCCGCTCGGACGTCTTGCTCAAGTCGTCCAGCGTGGCGTACAGCTCCTCCACCGCACTGGCCTGCTCCGTCGCCCCCTGGGCCAGCGCCTGGGAGCTGCTGGAGAGCTGCTCCGCATCCTGAGAGACGCGGTGCTCCGCCTGGTTGATCTTGGAAAAGGCGGTGGAGATGGTGGCAGTGAAGCTCTCAATGGACTCCTCAATGGAGCGGAAATCACCAATATAGTCGCTGGAGGTGGATACATCAAAATTGCCCTCGGAGAACTCGCCCATAATGCGGTTGATATCCTCCACATAGCTGTGGATCAGCCGCAGGGACCGCTCCAGGTTCTCCGCCAGATCTCCCAGCTCATTGTCGGCTTTGTAGTGGAGATCCAGCTCCAGGCGTCCCTCCTGGATCGGCCTGCTCTTGTCTGTAATCAGCAAAATCGGCCGGACGATCTGGCGCAGCACATACAGTACCAAGCTGATGAGGCTGATCAGGGACAGGCTCAGGCCCACAATGGAGGTGATGTGCATAAGCTTGATGGTCAGGTCCATCTCCTTGCTGCTGGCCGCGCTGATCTCCTCGCCCCGCTCCACCACCTGGTCCAGAATCTCCACCAATGTGGACACGTTGGGGAAGATCGTGGTCTGATAAAACCGCTGGGCAGATGCACGGCTGCTGGTAGTGATCAGATCCAGCGCCTGGGACGCAGATTCATGGAGCTCCCGATGCAGCGGCTCCAGCTGATCGCGCAGGGACTGGATCACCTCATCCCCCGTGTCCGGCTCCCCGTAGAGCCATTGGCCCAGCGTGCAAGCCGTGGGGTCCATGCTCCCAGTGAACTCCATATCGGAATAAAGGGCGTTGCTAAGGTTGGTCGCCCACTTATATAATGAGCGACCTCGGCACTGAATGCCCGGTCCAGCAGGACGTCCGCCTGGGCGGCGTTTTCCTCACTGCGTTGAATGCGCATAATGTTCCCTGTCATCACAAAGCTGAACAGGACCACGGCAGCCAAGGCCGCCGCTACGCGGATCCCAACCATCTTGTTAATGCCCTTACGCATAGTTCATACCCCTCGCTTTTTCCTTTATAATTGTAGGCAAAAAGTACAGCTTGTTCAGTATAGCATATCTCCATTGCCTTTTTCAATAGCAGTTTTCCATAGTTTCTAACCTCCCAATTGGGGAAACTGTAGTTCATAATATGCGGTAATTTGTGGAAGGGTCCCGCATGTCCCGCCCTGCCGGACAAATTTGCCGTCGCCTCTTTTTGGATAGACAGAATCAATTATCCCATATTCTGTCAAAGTTTTTCTCAATGCCGGTTGACTTACCCTCCGGCGAATGATAATATGTGGGGCGCGTTTACAAGCGCATGGAATGGAAATCATAGGAGGAACGTATGAAAAGAATTTTTGCCCTTTTGCTGTGCCTGATGATGGCTTTCAGCACCCTCGCCGGCTGTTCCGGCGGGAACAACAATCCCACGGAGCCCCCCGCTCCCCCCGCTACCGAGCCGGAAACCAACAGCCCGGACGTCGCCCCGGAGCCCCCTGCGGCCCCCAGCGCCCCCGAGCTGGGCGGCAAGATGAAGGTCGTCGCCACCAGCGAGTCCTATGTCGACCTGTTCGACAAGTTCACTGAGGCCACCGGCGTGGAGGTGGAGCTTCTGAGCATGTCCTCCGGCGAGGTCCTCAGCAAGCTGCGGGCTGAGGGCGGCGTCCCCTCTGCGGACCTCTGGTTCGGCGGCGGCATCGATGCATTCATGAGCGCCAAGGACGACGGCCTGCTCGAGCAGGTGCAGTTTGACGCCATGAGCCAGCTCACCCCCGGCTTCATCGATCCCGATGGCTACTGGTTCTCCAAGGGCATCACCATTGTCGGCTTTTTGGTGAACAACTCCCTGGCCGGGGAGCTGAACCTGGAGGTACCCCAGAGCTGGTCCGACCTGCTGGACGGGCAGTATGAGGGCGAGATCATCATGTCCAACCCCGCCGTCTCCGGCACCAATTACGCCGTGGTCAACGCCCTGCTCCAGAAGCTGGGCGAGGATGAGGGCTGGGCCTTCTTCGAGGGCTTGGACAAGAACATCTCCTACTACAGCCGCCGGGGCAGCGACCCGAAGAACAAGGTCACTTCCGACGAGTTCGCCGTGGGCATCACCTATCTGGACCGCACCATCGACGCCCTGCTGGCCGACTATGACGTGACCATCGTCTACCCCTCCGACGGCATCCCCTGGGTTCCCGAGGGTGTGGCTGTGTTCAAGAACGCTGAGAATGTGGACGCGGCCAAGTACTTCGTAGAGTGGCTGTTCAGCGACGACGACAACCTGCGCCAGCTGGCTGAGATCGACCAGAAGGACGGCATCAAGATCATCAAGCCCTCCTTGGAGGGCGTAGAGCTTGGCTATGACACCAGCATCCTCATGGACGAGGATCTGTCCCGGTTCGGCGCGGAGCGGGAGGCAATCCTGTCCCGGTTCGAGGAGCTCATGGGCGACAAGGCCGTTGCCGAGTAATGGACAGGCTTTCCAACAACTACCGGAAGGGGGCATCTTTTGATGCCCCTTTTCGTGCTGCCAGCCTCCTTGCGGACCGGGCGCTGCTCGCCGTCCTGCTGGGCAGCATCTGCGTATTCGTGCTGTGGCCCATGGTGTGCATCGCCCTGCGCAGCTTCCAGGACAGCGGCGGCGGCTTTACCCTGGACCAATACCGCACGGTCTGGAGCTCCTATGGCAGGAGCCTGGGCAACAGCCTCTTTGTGGGCGCGTTGACGGCTTTTTTTTGCACAGTCCTCTCCGTGGCTGTGGCTCTGGTCCTCGCCACCTCCCGGGGCTGGGCCCGGGCGCTGCTCATGGGGGTCCTGCTCATCACCATGGTCTCCCCGCCCTTCGTCTCCTCCCTGGCCTATATCCAGCTCTACGGCCGGCGGGGCTGGATCACCTACCGGCTGCTGGGCCTGCGCTGGTCCCCCTACAACCAGTGGGGCGTCATCTGGATGCAGTCAATCTCCTTCGTCCCCCTCAACGCCATGTTTTTACAGGGCATCCTCTCTAAGCTGGACGCGGGCAGCATCCAGGCCGCCCGGGACCTAGGGGCCTCCCCCGCCTGCATCCTGCGGGACGTGGTGCTGCCTCTCATCCGGCCGGGCATCCTGGTGTCGCTGCTGCTGACCTTCATCCGCTCCATGGCGGACTTCGGCACCCCCACCATCATCGGCGGCCGGTTCAACACCATTGCCTCCGACATCTACCTGAAGCTGATCGGTTACTCCGACCTGGAGATGAGCGCGGCCATGAACATGTTCCTGATGGCCCCCTCCATTGCCGCCTTTTTCCTCTACCGCCGCCTCATGCGCCATTGCAGCGCCATCACCGCCGCCCGCCAGGACCGGCAGACGGCCCTGGAACTGCCCCTGCGCCGCTGCGGCGGCATGGGCCTCCTGGCCATCCTGGTCAGCGGCCTGTTCTTCCTGATGATGGCGCTGCAATATGCCTGCATCTTCCTCACCGGGTTCCTAAAGGTGTCCAAGGGCGCCTACGCCTTTACCCTCCAGTACTGGGAGCAGCTGATGAAGTACAACCTCACCAGCCTGTGGCGCAGCGTGGGCTATGCCCTGACCGTCTCCCTGGCGGGCACCCTCTTCGCCATGCTGTTCGCCTACTACATGGAGCGGCGGCAGGTGGCGGGCCGCAGCTTCTTCGACTGCCTGGTGACTCTGCCCTATATGCTGCCGGGCACCTGCTTCGGCATCGGCTATATCCTGGCCTTCAACGCCCCGCCCCTGCGTCTGACGGGCACCGCCGTCATCGTCATGGCAAACATGCTCTTCAAGCAGCTGCCCACCGCCACCAAGCTCTGCTCCGCCGCCCTGACCCAGATCCCCGTCTCCCAGGAGCGGGCCGTCCGGGACCTGGGGGGCGGGCACTGGTCCGGCCTGCGGGACGTGATCCTGCCGGGCCTGCGGCCCGCCTTCCTCAGCTGCTTTGTCTACAACTTCTCCAGCAGCATGACCACGGCGGGAGCCGTCATTTTCCTCATCGACCCGGGCCGGCAGCTGGCGGTGTTCCGCCTGTTCGACGCGGTATACCAGGGCGAATACGCCATCGCCTCCCTCATCGCCACCTGCATCATCGCCATCGTCCTGGCAGTGGAGGCGCTGGCCTATCTGATCACCATGAAAGCAGGGTCCCGCCATGTATCTTGAACTGAACCACATCCGCAAGTCCTTCCGCGATAAGCCGGTGGTCCAGGACCTATGCCTGGGCCTGGACCGGGGCGGCCTGCTGTGCATCTTGGGCTCCTCCGGCTGCGGCAAGACCACCACCCTGCATATGATCGGGGGCTTTTTATCCCCCGACGCTGGCCAGATCCTCCTGGACGGGGAGGACATCACCGCCTCGCCCCCCGAGCGGCGCCCGGTGTCCACGGTGTTCCAGTCCTACAGCCTCTTCCCCCACATGACCGTGCTGGAGAATGTGATCTATGGGCTGAAATTCCGGGGCGTAAAGCGGGGGCCGGCCCGGGAGAAGGGGCGGCGGTATCTGGAGATGGTGGGCCTGGCGGAGTATGCCAATGCCCGGGTCTACGAGATCAGCGGCGGCCAGCAGCAGCGGGTGGCCCTGGCCAGGGCGCTGATTGTGGAGCCCAAGCTGTGCCTGCTGGACGAGCCCTTCTCCAACCTGGACGCCGCGCTGCGTTTCCGGATGCGGGATGAGCTGAAGGGCCTCCAGCAGGAGCTGGGCATGACCATGGTGTTCGTCACCCACGACCAGGAGGAAGCCCTCCATTTAGCCGACCGGGTCGCCATTATGGACCAGGGCTGTCTGGTCCAGGAGGGCAGCCCCTTGGAGCTGTACCGCCATCCCGCAAGCAGCTTCGTATCAGACTTCCTGAACCTGGACCAGCTGGCCTGGGGGGAGGATGGCACGCTGATGAAAATTATCAAAAAAGGAGAGGATTTCTGATGCTGGTAGATATGCACCTGCACGCCCTGCCCCACTCGACAGACAGCTTTATCACCCTGGCGCAGATCGTAACCCAGGCCAGATCCCGCGGGCTGGACGCCGTGTGCCTGACGGATCACGACAGCATTGGCGGCTGGGAGGCCGCAGCGGCCTACAGCCGGGAGGTGGGGTTCCCCATTTTTCTGGGCGTGGAGTACTTCTCCCTCCAGGGGGATATCACCGCCTGGGGGATCGATTCCATCCCGGAGGGCCGGGTGGAGGCCCAAGCCTTCATCGACCAGGTCAACGCCGCGGGGGGCTTCTGCTGCGCCTGCCACCCGTTCCGGAACAACAACCGGGGGCTGGCGGCGCACCTGGGCCAGGTAACAGGGCTCCACGGTGTAGAGGTCTTCAACGGCAGTACCAGCCCAGAGGCCAACCAGGCCGCCCTGGACTGGTGCCGGGAGCTGGGATTACAGCCCATCGGGGCCAGCGATGCCCATGTCACAGGGCAGGTGGGGAAATACGCCACCTGGCTGCCCGAGCGGGTGGAGACTACGGAGGACTTCGTCTCCCTGCTGCGCACGCGCCCGGTCCGGCCCGCCGTCTGGACCGGCAGCGGCTACGAATTAGCAGGTTCCTGCGGCCCAGTCGGGTCCCTGGCGGCCTGTCCATAAATGCCCGGCGATTTTGACAGGGCGGCGCGGCTGGGATTGCCGCGCCGCCCTGCTGTCGAAAAAGGCGCGCAGCGGTCGCCTGGGGATGGACAAAACTGCCATTCGGTGGTAGAATCAGCCATAGAATCCCTCCCCCCTTTTCCGGTGGGAGCGCAAGGAGGACCGGGCTGTGAACGAGAAAAAAGGCTTCTATTTGCGCTGGCCATGGAATGTCGTGGTCTATGTGCTGCTTTTTGTGGTCTTGCGCATTTTTGCCATACCGGTTGTGCTGCTTTTGATGTCAGCCCAGCGCCGGAACAACCCCAACGGCGCGGCGGAGGGCTACTGCCTCAGCCGCACCAGGAAACGCCTCACCTGGCTGCTTTGGGCGCTGCTGGCATGGGGATTGGCCGTCTCCCTGGGGGCAGTCTTTTTCATGGGGCTGGAGCAGGACCGGGCCTACTGGGAAACTGCGGACTATGTGACGCTGGCGGTGTCCGGCGGCGGGGCGGCGCTGTTCCTCCTTCTGGGACTCTGGCTGGGCTATGCCGCCCTGCGGGATACCTTTTTCCCCGCCAAAAGCGCCCTGGCCCAGTCTATCCGCAGCCAGCTGCCCTACCCGGACGAGGCCCCGCCTGTGGATGAGCTCTTCGCCATGGTGGACAACGATTTGAAAGAGGACGCCCATTGGTTCGGCCCTGTGGGCATTGGCCGGGAGTGGGTTTTGGGGGATGGGGCAAACCGGATTGACCGCATCCGGGGCATCTTCCTCATTAACGAGCTCCACCAGCACCAAACCCAGACCGGCGTGCGCACCAGCCGGGAGATGGCGCTTGTCCTGATCGACGACCGCTGGCAGCGGACCGGCACCAGCTTCAACAGCCTGAGCGACCTCCAGGCGGCAGTGGACTGCCTGGCCCTCCGGGTGCCGGACGCCGCCCGGGGCGGCAGCAGCCAATGTACCAGCTTCTGGACCATGGACGAGAGCGCACAGGAGGAATTCGAGCGGGACTTCCGCCAGAAGCAGAGCCGCCGCGCCTCCTCCCAGCTCCAGCAGGAGGCCGGCGGGACCCAGGATATGATCCTTGCCTCCGGCGGCGACGTGACAAGCCGGGTGACGCTGCCTCTGGCAGAAACACATCTGCGCCGCTGCCTCGCCGGGGAGACAGAGGGCTTCACCCTGACGCCTACCCGCCCCATTGAGGGCGGTGGCAGATCCTTCCGCGCTTTGCGGGTGGAGGCGTCGGAGGGCCGGGCACAGCTGGTACTGGAGCTGGCCGGCGGGCAGGAGGGGCTGATGCAGACCGTAAGCCCGCCGGCGGCCCAGGGTATCCTGGCAGGCTGGCTCCGGCACACGGCGCCGGAGCTCGCAGGCTGGGCGCCCTTACGGCTCCGCAGCCACAGCCCCCGGCAGGCGGCCCCCAACAGCCAGCCCTCCCAGGCCCGGCTGTCCCTGGTCTACGCAAGCGGCGCGGCCGAGAACCATACCACCTTCACCACAGAGGACGTCCAAGCGGCGGCGGATGGGATCGTCAGCGGGGAATACCAGCTGGTAGACCTGACCCACCCGGTGGGATACCTGTGGATCAGGGTCACGGCGGGCGACCAGCTGGATGGGCGCTGCACTGTGGAGGCTACCCGGCCCGAAAAAGAACAACTGCAATTTTACACAGCAAAAATGCCGCCGCGGGAGGCGGCGGCATGGCTGACAGGCTATCCCCACGGACAGTTCCTGCCGGGCGGCAGGGACTGGAAGCGGATAAAAAAGAATAAAAAGGAGAGCAACTAGTCATGGCAGCAGTTTTGAGCAAAGAGGTCAAGCAGGCGCTGGAGGATATCTATTACAATGTGCGCACAGGCCGGGGCAAGGAGGCCTTCGCCCTGCTGGAGCGGGCGTCTGAGGCCGGCGACGGGGACGCCAGCTGTGTGCTGGCCCGGTGCCTGTGCGGCTATCAGTACGTCTGGAGCGGCCACGGCTTCCCGGAGGACGACCAGCGGGCGGTGAAGCTCCTGCATAAATCTGTGGAGCAGGGCAGCGCCCTGGGCGTGCTGGTGGCCCTGCGCAGCGGGGAGCTGACGCCCTCCGTGCAGAAGAAGATGCCCTTTGCCAGCCTCCAGGAGGCGTTCGGGCAGGTGGAGGCCATGGCGGAGGCGGGGGACGCCTTCTGCCAGTACATCATAGGCAACTGCTATTTTTGGTGGGATTTCCTCCGCATCCAGAACAAGGGTAAGGACTCCTTCCCCAACCATGCAGCCTTCAAGGCGTACCTGAAGGAGAACATCTCCCAGTGCGAGGGCTGGTTCCAGAAGGCCCTCCAGGGCGGCATCTACTTTGCTGCCAACAACCTCAACCGCTACTACACCCAGGGTGACGAGGACATCATTGCCCCCCAGCCGGAGAAGGCGAAGGACCTGTGGAAGACCGGCGCAGAGCTGGGTTATCCTGTCCACCAGTCCATCTACGCCAAGAACCTGGAGAAGGCCGGGCGGAAGGATGAGGCGTTCCACTGGTACCTGGAGGCCGCCGAGGGCGGCGAGCCGGGCGGCTGGTGCGATGTGGGCCGCTGCTACTTCAACGGGATCGGTACGCAGCAGGACGAGGCTTACGCCGTCCGGTGCTTCGAGAAGGGGATCGCCAAGGGCGAAACCGGCTCCAGCTGCCTGCTGGGCAAGGCTTACTACTATGGCCGGGGCGTCCAGCAGGACTATGCAAAGGCGTTCCAGCTGCTCTCCAACGCCTACAACCAGGGGAACGCCTGGGGCATCTACTACCTGGGCGAATGCTGCTTCAACGGCTGGGGCACCCCCCAGGACTACGCGGCGGCAAGGATGTACCTGGAGCAAGTGGACTGGGACAACAGCGACGTTTACTATATGCTGGGCTTTCTCTATGGGCGCGGCCTGGGGGTTGCGGCGGACATCCCCAAGGGCGTGGCCTACCTTCAGAAGGCGGGGAATCACGCAAAGGCCAAGGAGGAACTGCTGCATTACAAGAAGACCCTCTTCGGCAAGTGGGTCCGCCGGTAAGGGGAGGCATGCATCCCACCGGACCATACAGGCACCGGGGCGGCCCAAGGGCCGCCCCGGTGCTTACCCTGCCGCTGTCAAATTTGCGGCGCATACCGCTCCAGGATTTCCAGGACCGGCTCCCTGTAAATATTCCCGTCCAGCACACTGCCATCTGGATTGATGCTGATCGCCTGGAGATCTGTGGGATCTTCCGCATAGGGATCGGCATACTCCCTGTCCATATCATAATAGCCGCTCAGATAGTTGCGTGCATTCCCAATGGGGAGAATGTGATTCCCGTCGGATTGGGCAATCCCCATTGACTCAAATTCTGCGAGTATTTCGGCGGTTCGGCTGTTGTATGGGTTCTGGTGCCCCTTTCCCACCACCCACGCAGGATGGGTGCGCAGGCCCACGCCAAGCTTGCCCAGCTCCGCCGCAAATTCCTTGACCGGCGCAAGGGGGATGGTCTCCTGATGAAATGCGTCGACAGAAAGCAGGATATCATTCACCCCGCAGTGTGCCAGCTGCCCGGCCGTCTGCTTGATTTTGGCGCCGTCCCTGCTGAAAAAACCGTTCGTAATCAGCTGCCGCTTGGGGACCCCCCGCTCTGCCGCTGCCGCATGTATCGCATATACCGTCTCCGGGCAGAGCAGGGGTTCGCCGCCGAAGGTCATAACAGACGTAATGCCATATTGGCCCGCGAGATCACGCACAACCCCGGCGGCAGCCTCCGCGTCAATATGCACGCCGGATCTGCTGTGCTCCCCTTCCGAGCAGTGTTTACAGCTGCCTGTGCAGGCGTAGGTGACAACAAATTCGATGCGGTTCAGGTGTTTGACATATTGGTTCACGATACCCCTCCTTTTCTGATACCTGCTCTATCCATGCGGCCGCTCCATGCCCTCACCCCCTGGTTGAGCTGTTCCCACTTTATCATAAACAGCGGGCTGCTTCAACGCTAACATTGACAGACAAACTGGCAGCGAAGCAAGGGGTCTGATTTTGTCCCTTTTCAGGATAAGTGTTGCTATATGCCTGCTTTTACAGTTTTTCGTCGAAGTGCTGAGACAGGCGGTTGTCCACAACGGATCACTGCCCAGTAAACCAAAACGAACAGACTACCGCAAAACCCATATCTGTCCATCCGGCATATTCTGCCAGGACCCTGGAATAATTTCTAAAATTTCTCCGGTAGGGTATTTTCGGACGACAATTTCCTCTCGGTAGTCTGGCTCGTCATACCACCGGCAAAAATATAGTCTGTTGCCCTTCCTGTCAGAGAACCCCTCCGCTTCTTCTATGGCGAATTCTGCCTTTTCAGGCCAGATGATTTGAAACCTGCCGTCATGTGCCTGTCGGGCAAGCATTAAAGGCGATTGATAAAGCAGCAGATTATAGCAATCTTCTACCTCTGTTAGAGGCAATGAAGCAACCGTAGTGATCTGATCTTTCGCATCGTCATACTGCAAAATACAGAGAAGAGACTTTGGAAAGTCGGCCAACAATAATTGCATTTTCCCGTTGTATGAAATTGGCCGACCGAAGTATTGCCCGGCCTTTCTCTTGACAGGTTCAACGACACGGCCATCAGGATAATGGACAAGCACCAGGCGGTTACAGTTTACAGGATGATTGTCCCGATACAGCTCTTGTGCCTCATACAGATCTCCATGCGTGTAATCACTCCCCCAATACCACTCACAACTCCCCTTTAGCGGTTCAATAGATAAAATACCATGCGTGTCAATGATCTTCATTATGAATCAGCTCCACAATAAGTTTCGATACACCCCTCAAAATATTATCATAAGTATTTGACAGATTCCATATGGTCTGGTGAAATTGCCAATTTTTTTCTCAGCAACCCCAATCTTGAAAAGGGGTCTGATTTTTCACTTCTTGACACACCGGCCCTCCGCTGGTAATATAATAGGGATAGAATCCGCAATGAACGGAAAGAGTACCCGCGTCAAACAGGCAGAGAGGGGCCGCCGCCGGCTGTAAGCGGCCCTCTGGGCGGCGTGGGGAACGTGCGTCCGGGAGCGGGAGGGGCAACGCCCTCCGTTTGGGCCGCGATACTGGCCTATGTGAGCAAAGCAGGAGAGTGGAACCGCGCACCGCGCCTCTCCGTCCACCAAGGACGGGAGGGGCGTTTTTGCTGCCGCGGGGCCCTGTCCGCACTGTAGAGGATGATACCTATGTTACTGGAAACCCTAAGCGCATACCAGCGGCGCGACCCTGCCGCACGCGGAAAGCTGGAAATCTTCCTGCTGTACGCCGGCGTACACGCCATCATTTACTACCGCATCGCCCACTGGCTCCACCGCCATCAGCTATGTTTCCTGGCCCGGTGTGTCTCCCAGTGGGGCCGGCTCTGGACCGGCATCGAGATCCACCCCGGCGCGGCCATTGGCCGGCGCCTGGTCATCGACCACGGCACGGGCATCGTCATCGGTGAGACCACGGAGATCGGTGACGACGTGCTCATCTACCAGGGCGTCACCCTGGGGGGGACGGGCAAGGACATCGGCAAGCGCCACCCCACCCTGGGGGACAACGTCATGGTTGGCGCGGGGGCCAAGGTGCTGGGCCCCATCACTATCCACGACAATGCCCGCATCGCCGCCGGAGCAGTGGTGCTCCAGGACGTGCCTGCCAACGCCACCGCCGTTGGCGTGCCCGCCCAGATCGTCCGCGTCAACGGCGAGAAGGTGCGCCGCTACGCCGACGAGGTGGACCAGACCAGCGTCGTCAACCCCACCCTGCAAAAGATCGAGGCCCTGTCCCTGCGCATTGAGGAGCTGGAAAAGAAGCTGGCTGAAAAATAACATCCCATCAAAGGAGAATGCAGCAATGTATCTGTACAATTCCGCCACCCACCGCAAAGACGAGTTCGTCCCCAACCATCCGGACATTGTAAAAATGTACACCTGCGGCCCTACGGTGTACCACTTTGCCCACATCGGCAATCTGCGCAGCTATATCATGGAGGACGTGCTGGAGAAGTTTCTGCGCTATGAGGGCTACCACGTCAAGCGCGTCATGAACATCACCGACGTAGGCCACCTCGCTTCCGATGGGGACACCGGGGAGGACAAGATGCTCAAGGGGGCCAAGCGGGAGAACAAGTCCGTCATGGATATCGCCAAGTTCTATACGGACGCCTTTTTTGACGACTGCGACAAGCTGAACATCAAGCGTCCCGACGTGGTGGAGCCCGCCACGGCCTGTATTGGCGAGTATATCCGCATCATCTCCACCCTGATCGAGAAGGGGTACGGCTATGTAGCCGGCGGCAACGTGTACTTTGACACCAGCAAGCTGGAGCGATACTATATCTTCAACGACCACGACGCGGAGGATCTGGCGGTGGGCGTCCGGGAGGGCGTGGAGGAGGATGTCAACAAGCGCAACAAAAATGACTTTGTCCTCTGGTTCACCCAGTCCAAATTTGAAGACCAGGCCCTTAAATGGGATTCCCCCTGGGGGGTGGGCTACCCCGGCTGGCACATTGAGTGCTCCGGCATCTCCATGAAGCATTTGGGGGAGGATCTGGACATCCACTGCGGCGGCATCGACAACGCCTTCCCCCACCACACCAACGAGATCGCCCAGAGCGAGGCGTA
>JAAWKB010000098.1 GCA_022797115.1 Oscillospiraceae bacterium | reverse complement strand
CTATTTTTAACCACTAAAAATTGGGTGAAAATGGCTCTCGTTGTGTCAAATCAGGTCAAACTATATCAGCTTGTTTGGGTATAAGAAAACCCCGGAAAATCGAATTTTCCGGGGTTTTTGAGCGTTTTCGGATATAAAATCAACGCTTGGAGAACTGGGGGGCGCGGCGGGCGGCTTTGAGGCCGTACTCCTTGCACCTGTTCTCCAAAATCTGTTGCCCTGCAAGCGATTCCACGCTGCTTCGATTGAATTAACCTGAAATTTAACCTGAAAACGCACGATTAACCTTGTCTGCTAAATCCTCTGGCCTATTATACGTCAGGTGAGCATAGATGTCCAGCGTGATCTTTGCGTGTTCATGACCAGCCAGATATTGAACGGTCTTTACATCAACACCAGCCAGCAGCAGATTTGTGATGTAGGTATGCCGGAGCTGATGGGGGGTTACCTCGAAGTCGATGCTATATACCACATTGCCGTTGTGTGCAGCCCGTTCCCCCAGGACAGGGGTTACGGTGCGTGAGATTTTCTGACCGTTGATATATCGGTGGTAGGTTCGCTCCCTGACAGTGCGGGTGCGCACATAGCCCCACACCCGGCGCCACTGTGTTGCCGAGAGGGCTCCCCCGTCCCGGTTGGCAATCACGAAGTCCGAGGCCGACTGCTTCTTGACGGCCTTCAGGCACTCCACCAGCTGTGGGGGAATGGGAATGTTTCTTCTGGAGGCTTTGGTTTTTAGGTCATCCAAAATAACCGGCCTGTTGTGCTCCGTATGCCACGCTCGCCGTACCGTGATATAGGGAGCCTTGTCTGATAGAAAAACGCTATCCCATTGCAACGCCAGAACTTCCTCTCGGCGCAGGCCCGCATAGAGGCACAGCATAATGAACGGGTATGGAGGGAGGCCCTGAACCGCATCTAAAAGGGTGCTAATCTGCTGATCGGTGAGAGCGGTTTTTTCCTTCGGCTCTTTCCCGCCCCTGGGATTGATGTTCTCACATGGGGATTTGTCGATAACGCCGCTTTCTACTGCCGAAGTAAAAATCATCTTGTAGAGCATCTGAACGCCGCGATAGATAGAGGCCGACTGCTGGGCAGCTTTGCTGATAGCCAGTTTCACATCATCCGGGGTGATCTCGGCCATGTACTTCTTTCCCAGCGGCTCATTGATATAGATTTTGACTTTGGAGGTATAATCGACGAGAGTGGTCGTTCTGATATGGGAGCTGTGCATGGTCAGCCATTTGGTGGCGTAGTCCTCAACCGTTGGATTGTCCCGCCTGAATACGGCCTCGTCGATTTGGCGCTGGGCCTCGGCCAGCTTTTCCGTCAATTCCTCTGGCGTCCTTCCGTAGATGGCAACGTAATTTCCATCGGCATCCTTGATCCGCTTACGGTATCTGCCCAATCTCTCAACATACTCGTACGTTGGTTTTTTGGGCCTAGCCATTGATATTTCCTCCAATCTTTGGTATGATAGGAGGGCAGTGGAGCCGTCCAAGCCTGCTGCCCTTTTTAGCCGCTCTCGGTGTTGGTAGCACCGGGGGCGGTTTTTTGATTTTGCGCCCCCTGTACTTCTACTGATAGATTTCCTAAGATAGATTGTAGATTTAGATATTTAGAACAGTCTTAGTATAGGGATAGGAATAGAGAGTAGTATAGGCGCGTCGCGCCCGCGCACGCGCGAGTATCCATACCATATCACCTTTTGAATTTGCAAGTGTTCTTGCAAGGGATAAGGTATTTTACAGTTCAGATATGGTTTAATTTGTGCAAGAAAAATTGCAAATCACTGATTTGCAGGCTTTTCGATGTGATTTCACTCCCCCAGTGCATTAGCGCCGGGGGAGTTTTTGCCTATAAAGAACCATACCAAGGAGCTAACCCGCGACGGATCCGCTCGCAGACGAGGCTGGTGCATCCGGTTTCTTTTCAAAAGAGTATTGCTCCATGGCTAGTGCTTTAGCTGCCTCGCCAAACAGTTCAGCCTCAATTTTTTCTTTGCGCGTTTTGTCTGCAAGCAAATCACTATGATACGCAGATACCTCGGAGGAAATATCTGTTTTTTTTGTGGCGGTTACCGAATCCAGCGGAATATCATCGCCGTTGAGAGCGGCGGCAACTTCCAGCATATATTCGGCGATAGCCACACGACTTTCTGGTTTTAAATTTAGAAACTTCTCAATTAGCACAAAATCACTGTGGGTCAACCCGCGTTCACGAGCTAATGCTTCCATTGCAGCACTTGCTTTAGGACTAAACATTTCGCCTTCGCCAGTACGCAGCCAAGTTTCAGAAACATTGAAAGTTTTGCATATTAGAGAAATGACTTGGTTGGATGGAATTCGGCGGCCCGTTTCATATCCAGTAATAGTGTTTTGCACAGAGCCAATTCGATTTGCAAATTCATGCTGCGTGAGGTCAAGGGCCTTGCGCAACTTTTTTATACGGCTATTCAATGACTTCACCACCTTTCAAATGTGATGATAACACACAAAAACCGCGCTGTCAATAAAAAATCGCGGTGGCAACAAAAAACTGTTGACAAAGAGCGCGTCGCGGTGTAATATAATCGCGTAGACAACATTTTGGAGGAGGTGTACCCATGTTTGAGAAGTCCTTTACACCGAAAGATATCACCGAAGCAAAAAATTTTCTCCAGATTTTGGACAGTGTACCAAAGGACAAGAGATTCATTTTAGCACTTGTGACGGATGCGTTCATCAATGGTATGAACGCGCAGGAGCAGATGAATGACGCCCAGCCTGGAAGGTAAGCGTAAAAATGCGGAAAGGAGGAATTTTATGGATCAATTTTCCCGTTGTCGAAGTTCCCTGTCCTCGGATCAAGTATCTGCTATCTTGGAGCAATTAAAATTCTTCGACTTCTGTGGCAGCAAGATTCGTGCAATGGATCATGAGGGCCAGCGTTGGATTGTTTTTGCAGATATTTGCCGGACGCTCGGTTACAAGAACGCCAATAATGAGGCCAAAATGATTCCCAGTAATGAGAAATGCCGCTTAGAGATTGGTCTCAAAAACACCTGCGCAGTTTGCATTAACAAGAACGGCCTTGCCAGATTTACCTTGTTTGCGAATAAGGAACAAGCAGTGATTTTCCGGGACTGGGCTGCTATGACAATTTTTGAAGGTGGGTGAGGAGGGATGGCAAGGAAGCGCAATATGGCAGACAACAACTGGATAAAGGAAGATGGCAATTTCTCAGCTGTAACACGTGGCAGTTTTGAAACAGATTCATTTAAGTGGGTTCCCGCGATTTTGACAATATTGGGCGAGATGTTGGAAATCAAAGACAAAAAATTCCGGGTCACTATTGTCTGTGACCCGGAAACGGGTAAAATTCGTTGGGAGCGCGAGGAAATTATCTGAACCGGAAAGTACAGCCATCAGGCCACGGAAGTGCGCAAAACTCTTCCTGCGTGAGGGATGTAACAACCCTGTATTCATCGCTGCGCAAATCATACGAGGGTGTTGGGGATGATTGAGAAACCAGTTCTTCAACTTTTGCCCGGTCCGCAATGCTAAGACCTTCAAGCCCTAAATAGAAGGTTCTAAGTGAATTTCCCATAACGGTTTTCTCCTTTCTATAGTTTTCGGCGGCGTTGGCCCGCTGCCTGGAACTAGTATAACAGGGGAGAACAGTGGGGGTCAAGCAGAGTAGCGCATAGGCGACACAGTAAACCAACGAAGGGGGGTGAAGGAAGATGGCCCAGGTGAAGAAAACTGACCGCAACCCAAAAGATTGCGGTCAGCCGTACGGGGAGAACATTCCACAAAAAAAACGAGGACTGGATTTTTGGTATCCTAGAATCATGACGATTGCTCTGCTTCTGAATTTGTTACTGCAAATTCTGATTCTTGCGTTCCGTTGGTATCGTTTATAGCTGCGCCTGTGCAGGAATGGAGGACAAGCAAAAAGAACGCCCCGTCAGGTGCTGACGACACCTGACAGGGCTAGCGGAACCCATTGAACACACCAATCGGCCCGCATGAGGTGATTATATCATCCTCCTGCGGCCAACGCAAGGAGGAATTTTTATGAACAAAGAGCAGATTATTGAGGCGCTGGTCCCGTTGTATAACGATGCCTATGACGATTACGTCCGTCTTTCGGAGCTGTCCATCCAGTTGCTCAACGAAGACGAAGACCGGGCTTATCGGGCCATCGCACGTAAGGTTTCGCAGAAGTCCCACTTTTTGGACGGCATAAAGGCATCGGCGGAGGCCTTGGGCATCACAACGGCGGAGCTGCTGAGTGCTGCCGCCTGTCAGCAGAGGAAGGAGGGAGCAGAATGCCAGTCCTGTTGACCCGCAAAGAAGCAGCTGCCCGGCTGGGTGTGTCGCTGCCCACACTGGACGCAGAGCGCAGCACCGGCCATTTGGCGTACATACAGCGTAAGCCTGGTGGAAAAGTGTGGATTGCGGAAGAAGCGATTTCCGAGTATTTGGCAAGAGCCACCCATCAGGCAAGGCCGGATTTCAAAATGAACCGGGCTACTTATCGTCGGCGGAGAACTTAACGGAAAGGAGCTAAGTATGAAAGCAGGAAAGACCCTCCAGGAGTTCGCTCTTGAGCTTGCCCGACAGCGGGCAGCTAAGAAAGATTTTATCGTAACCCAGGGAGCATTGAGTGTTTTGGATGGCCCGGATGGAATTGCTCTCAATGTCAACAGCAGCGCTGGCGACATGGTTCGTTACACACAGTACGGTATCAATGACATTGCCCACCGGCAGATTGGGCAGACCTTGAAAATTCCCGCTGCTTACTACGACCGCATGAAGGCAGAGTATCCGGAATTGCTGGCTCAGAACATCAACGGGTGGTTTGCCCGTATCCCCGACACAAAACGGATGCTGCGCACGATGGACGGTACTGCTCGGGCGCTTTTGTCCGACCGCTACCGCCGCATTGACAATTTCGAGGTTGCCAGTGTGGTACTCCCCATCATCAGCGGCATAAATGGCGTCAGTGTGGAGAGCTGTGAGCTGACTGATAGTCGGATGTATCTCAAAGTGGTCAATTCCCGGGTGACGGCGGAGATCAAAAAGGGGGATATCGTACAAGCAGGTATCGTCATCAGCAATTCCGAGGTCGGCATGGGCAGTGTGAGCGTCAGCCCATTAGTCTACCGGCTGGTTTGCTCCAATGGCATGATTGCCCAGGATGGGGCGGTGCGCAAGTACCACGTTGGCCGTGTGAATGAGAGCGGAGAGGATTTCAGCATTTACCGCAACGAAACCATTGAGGCGGATGACAAGGCTTTCCTGATGAAGTTGGAGGATTCCGTAAAGGCCGCCGTTGACCAGGCCCGGTTCGCTGCCATCGTCGACAAGATGCGGGAGGCCACAGAAGCCACCATGGAGGCGAAGGTGGTTCCGCAGGTCGTGGAGCTGGCTTCCAAGGAGTACGGTATCACCGAGACCGAGGGCAAAGGCGTTCTGGGGCATCTGATTGCCGGTGGGGACCTCTCCCTCTATGGGCTGGCTAACGCTGTGACCCGTCAGGCCCAGGATGTGGAGAGCTATGACCGCTCTACAGAGCTGGAGACCATGGGTTACAAGATTATCACTATGGCCCCAGCGCTGTGGCGGAAGCTCACCTGGGAAAGGAGCTGACAGCAATGGGTGCAACGGGGCCTGTCGCCCCCATCGTGGAGCGTCGGCAGGAGCTGGGTATCTCCCAGCATGAGCTTGCGCGGCTGGCTGGCGTCCACTATCAGACCGTCCACCGAATGGAAATCGGAACGCAGGTTCCGACTTGGGAAACCCGGCAGAAGCTCCGGCAAGTGCTGGGGCTGCCGGAGGAGCGGTATATCACGGTGCAGCAGCGCAACGAGATTTTCATGGAGCTGGACCGCCCCATCTGGTGCGTCATCAACCAGAACCGGCGCATATTGACCGCTCTCCATGCCGACCTGGACGATGTGTACCAGGATTTGGCCCTCTGCGCAATCCGGGCCATTGACCGCTATGACCCAACCAAATCCTCGGCCAGCGTGAAAACCTTCGCAATGAAGAACGTGGAAGTGCATATCAAGAGGTCTTTCGCGTATTTCCGTTGCCGTGGGCTGAGCGGGGCGGCCGCGCGGAACCTGGAAAGTGGGGTGGTCGTTTCCCTGGACTTCATGCTGGAGGCTGGGCTGCAGTTCGCAGTCTGAAATCAAACACAGAAAGGAGGGCCGATTGTGTACTACCGAACCTGTCCCTACTGCGATGCGCACCTTGACCCCGGCGAGCGTTGCGACTGTCAGGACAAAAAAAGAGAGGCCGCCCCGCTGCAACGGGAACGGCCCCAGGCCAAAACACCTACTGCCAGTTTAGCAGGCCAGCCCCCGGAAGTCAAGCGTGCCGAGAGGTGCGGCTATGGCTGAGGAACTGCGCGAACTGCGCATCAGTAAGCAAATCCCCGCCAAGGATATGGTTGCTGTTGTCCAGAAACTCTACCCCAAGTTTGACAAGACCGTTCAGAGCAAATGTGAGAACGGGGATGCCTATGGGGTGAGTATACGCCCAGACGCGATGAAAGCCTTGTATGAGCGGTTCGCTCCTGAGCGTTTAGAGCCGCCTAAGAGAACGCGACACGGCCAGCACCGTCTTACCTGTCGTATCTCCTGCCGCCTCGAGAATGAGGACTATGAGGCGTTGCAACAGCTGATTGCAGCGTCCGGCTGTGCCACCGTCCAGGACTGGCTCACCGGTATCGTCCGAAAACTGATTGCCGAGGGGGTGACACCTGGCGATGAATGACCTGCCTGACCATCCCGTAATCCGCAACATGGAGCGCACCGGGTACCCGGACGGCAAGGAGCCACGATACCCCCGCTGCCCTGTCTGCGGCGAGGAATGCGAAACTATGTACCGTGACCGCTACGGCGCGTATGTCGGCTGTGACGTGTGCATGGAAACCAAAGATGCGTGGGAAGTGTCTGATTGCTTCCCAGGAAAGGAGCTA
>JAAWKB010000097.1 GCA_022797115.1 Oscillospiraceae bacterium | reverse complement strand
CCGGGCCATATGGCCCGGCTGGTCCTCTCCCTGTATTCACAGCGCATCCATCCAGACAACCCTTGCCGGCACGTCCTCCGAGGGGCAGACGGTGACAAGCCAGCCGGGCGGGAATCCATCCAGCCGCCTGCACAGGCTGTCCGGCTCCAAGGGACCCCGCAGGGCGTCAATCCCCCGCCCTGCCCGCTTGACGGTGGCTTCTTTGGCGGTCCACAGGAGGAAAAATGCCTCGTCCGCCATCTCCTTTGCCAGGCGGCGCGGCGCGGGGCGCAGCCGCTCGATGTCAATGCCCACCGGCTGGTCGTGGAGGGCGCAGACAGCCGCCCCCCGGCTGTGGCTCAGGTTGAAATGGAGCGACGGATAGCCGGGGAAATAGGGCTTGCCCCCCGCCTCCCGCCGGATCTCCGGAAGGGAGGGGATTCCCAGCTCCCGCTCCAGCAGCAGCGCCAGCAGGCGGAGGGCCAGCTCATGCTCTCCGGAGGCTGGCCCCAGCGCGCCATATACCACTAGCTCCATGGGGCCCCCTTATCCCAGGAACCCCAGGTGCTCCAGGAGGATTTTCAGCCCGATCAGGCATAGGACAACGCCGCCTGCCAGGGTGGCCCGGTTTTTATATTGACTGCCGAAACGGTGCCCGATCCAAACCCCGGCCAGTGAGAGGGCGAAGGTGGTGCAGCCGATCAGCGTCGCCGCCGGGAGGATGGATACCTGCAAAAATGCGAAGGTAATCCCCACCGCCAGCGCGTCAATGCTGGTGGCGATGGCCATCATCAAGAGCTCCTTCAAGGCAAAGCCCGTCTGGCAGCAGGCCTCATCGTCGTGGAAGGCGTCCCAGACCATCTTCCCGCCGATATAGCCCAGCAGCAGGAAGGCAATCCAGTGGTCAATGCTGGTGATGTACTGCTCGAACTGCCGGCCCAGCCCCCAGCCGGCCAGCGGCATGAGCGCCTGGAAACCGCCAAAGAACAGAGCGGCCAACGCCCCCTGCCGCCAGTCCATCCGGGGCATGGCGAGGCCGCGGCAAACCGATACCGCGAAAGCGTCCATGCTCAACCCCACGCCAATCAGGAACAACTCTAGAAACCCCATACCTCTTTCTCCTTTGCCTTAGAGCCTATCCACAAATCATCTGCGCACATCCCATTCACGGACCGGCGCTGAATGTTTGCCTGCCGCCCCGCTTTTTTCTGGGGAAAAGGAACGGCCAGGCGACGCCGCGCCTGGCCATCGGTCCCATGCACGGCAAAAGCCATACATGAGTCTCGTTCATTAAGGCAAGCCAGGCCGGAGAGCCAGTATGTTGACTTGCCGCAGGGAAACCCTGCCACTACTCCCTCATGAAGTATGCTATTTGTACCATATCAGCCTGGATTTGTCAAGGAATTTTTCAGGTGAAGGCAGTCTATTCCTCCCACTCCGCCAGCTCGAACTCACAGCTGGGGTCATTGGTAATGGACAGCTCCCGGACCCGGCCCAGGCTGTCCACCTCCACGCGGCACAGGAACGCAAAATTGCCCTTCCCATCCCCCAGCAGCAGGAGCCGCCTTCCCCGGCTGCCAGGAGTGGTCACTGTGCCGGGGGCGCAGTGGGTAAACCCGGCCTCGCCAAGATCCCGCCGCACCAGCTCCAGCAGGGCCATGGCGTTTTCCAGGCCCTCCTGCCGGTTTTCCAGAAAGACGGCCGCACAGTCCTTGCGCAGCAGCGGCCTCAGCCGCTCCACGCCGCCGCGCTGGAAGAAGCGGGCCAGCGCCCGCAGATCCGCCCCCTCACCGAACAGCAGGCCGCCCGCGTAGGCCCCTACGGCTGCGTCGCCGGAGAGGACGCAGTAGGCGCTCACCACTGCCCCGGGCCGGACATTGTCCTTCTGCGCCTCCGCCACCAGCTCCATCGGGTGGCAGAGCTCCACATCCCCCATCTGGGTGGATACGGTGACGCTGAGGAATTTTGTCAGGGGCTCCATACCCAAAAACGTTTCCCCCACCTTGGCGTCCTTCACCACGCCCTGGAGCAGGACCGTATCCTGCTGGGCCTCCACCACGCCGCTGCTCTCCCCCTGGTCGTAGGAGACCCGCAGGGGGAACGCCGCCATACCCAGCCGCAGCCGGTCCCCCGCCTCAATAGCGGGCAGGACCTCCGGGCAGACCAGATCCACCACGGCACGCGCATCCCCCTCGCCGCAGCGCACCAGCACCCGGCAGCTCATGGGGTCCGCATCCTCCGGCGTCACGACCTTGACCACCTGGCAGTCCCAGATGCAGGCGCTGGCGGCATGGGTGTCCATGCCCAGCAGTTCCTCCTGGCCGGTCTCCGGGTCGTTCATGGTGCGGATTACCGCCTCGGCGTCCCCCATGCGGTAGCGGTAGTAGTCCCCGCGGTAGCCCGCCACCCGTATGCCCTCAGCCATAGCCAAGCCCGCCAGGCGGAATGCGTCCTCCGGCTTTGCCGCAAGCTCCGCCAGGCCAAAGCTGTCAAGCCGCGCCGCCATGGTCAGACCTCATAGTCCACGGCCACGCGGTCCACCCGGATGGCCTTGCACTGCGCCGCCACCGCCACATGGCGGGGGTCGGTCTTATAGGCTTCCAAATCCGCCATACTGTCAAAGGCGGAGACGAGGACTGCGTCATAGTTGTCCGGCGCGCAGTTGACGCCTAACTCCTGCTCCCGGATCTGGGGGATCACGCCATACAGGCCCCGCAGGCCGCTGAGAAACTGCTCTGCCTCGCGCTCTGTACCGGGCTTGAATTTCCACATAACAATATGCTTTATCATGCTGCTGCTCCTTTTCTTCATCGGCATACAGCCTGTTTCCCGCCCTACGGCCGCGCTGCGCTTGTGCGAAGGGAGGGAAAGAGGCATCTCAAAGCGGACTTCGCTTCATGCCGTTATTATAGCCAGCCCGCTCCATTTTGTCAATCGGGCCGGGGCCTTGCGGCGGGGGCAGCCCTTGTGAGTGCCGCTGCATCAAATTTTTTCTGGCTGCGTGAGAAAAAGCTTGACGTTCCACCGGATGGAAGGTGTACAATTGCTAATCGAGAGGTACTGCCGGCCTTTACCTCCCCACTTCTCAGTACAAAGGAGACTGCCTATGCTGCGCATCGAACACTATTCCAAGACCTACCCCAGCGGGAAAACCGCGGTAAATGATCTCTCCCTCCACGTGCGGCCCGGTGAGATCTATGGCTTTATCGGCCACAACGGGGCGGGCAAGACAACAACCCTCCGGGCCGTGGCCGGGGTGATGGACTTCACAGAGGGGACCATCACCATTGACGGCCATGACGTCAAAAGGGACCCGGTGGGCGCCAAACGGGTCACTGCGTTCCTGCCCGACAACCCGGACCTCTATGAGTTCATGAAGGGCATTGACTACCTCAATTTCATTGCCGACCTCTATGATCTCCCGGCGGCACAGCGGACCGCCGACATCGGCAAATACAGCGACGCCTTTGCGCTTACCGGGAACCTGGGTTCCCCCATCGGCAGCTATTCACACGGGATGCGGCAGAAGCTGGCCCTCATCTCCGCTTTCATCCGCCGCCCAAGGCTGCTCATCCTGGACGAGCCCTTCGTGGGCCTGGACCCTTCCGCCTCCCATCTGATGAAGGGCTACCTGGCGGAGCTGTGCCAGAGCGGCTCGGCGGTGTTTTTCTCCACCCATGTGCTGGAGGTGGCGGAAAAGCTGTGCCACCGGATTGCCATCATCAAAGACGGGCGGCTTGTCACCAGCGGCCCCACAGATGAGCTGGTGGGCGATTCCTCCTTGGAGGACGTGTTCCTGGAGCTGGAGGGGGAAAAATGAAAAAGTTCTTCGCACTGCTGAAGGTGAGCATCCAGTCCATGCTGCTCTCATCCACCAACGCCAGGGGCCGCAGCCGGAAAAAGGCGGCGACCGGCCTGGGGGCCATCATCATGATTGCGTTTTTGGGGCTCTACCTATCCGGGCTGTACAGCTTCATGCTGATGGACGTGCTGGCCCCGCTGCATATGGAGGTGCTGGTGTTCATCTTTATGGGGATCGGCGCGCTGGTGGGAGGGCTGCTGTTCACCACCTTTGCGGTAAAGGGTGTGGTGTTCGGCGGAAAGGACAACGACCTGCTGCTGAGTATGCCGGTTTCCTCTACCGTGCTCATGGCCAGCCGGGTGACGGCCATCTACTTGGAAAACCTGGTGTTTTCCCTGTTTGTACTGCTCCCCGCCGGGGTTGTGTGCCTGCTGACAACCCAGAGCGGCGCCGGCTTCAGCCTGCTGTTCTGGTTGCGGCTGGTCATCGCAGCCCTGGCCCTGCCCCTGCTGGATACCGCCCTGTCTGTCCTGCTGGGCGCGCTGGTGGCGTTCCTGTCCACCAAGGCGGCCGGCGGCGCGCTGGGGCAGAATATCGTCATGGGTGTGTATCTGGCGGCGGTATTCTACTTTTCCTTTAATCTCAGCGGTATGCTGCAGGAGCTTTCCGCCAACGCTGCCGGGGTGCAGGACTCCCTCGTCTGGGCCGCCCCAATCCTATGGATGGGGGAAGGCATTATGGGGGATTGGGGGCTGCTGCTGGCCTTCGCCGCGTGCTGCGCCATCCCTTTTGTATTGGTGGTGCTTGGGCTGGGCCGGGTGTACCGCCAGGCAGTCACTGCGTTCCAGGCCCGTGCTGCCCGGAACGACTACAGGCTCTCCGCCCAGTCCGCCTCCGGACAGAAGAAAGCCCTGCTGATGAAGGAGGCCCGGCGGTTTTTCGGGACCCCAATGTATTTCTGGAACGCCGGGCTCGGCCTGGTGATGCTGCTGGCCGGCGGAGCGGCGGCGCTGGTGATGCGGGATGACCTGCGTGAGATGGTGCGCATAGTCGGGCCGTCCATAGCGATGCCTATGGCGGGGGCTGTGATTGGTTTCTGCCTCTGTAGCTGCGTCATTACCGCCCCCTCTATCAGTATCGAGGGACGCTATCTCTGGATTTTGCGGGAAGCCCCCATCAAGGAGGACACCTTGCTGTGGATCAAGGTGGGGTTCCAGCTGCTGGCCTCCCTGCCATGCACCGTGTTTGCCGTGGTGTGCATCACCGCCGCACTGGAGCTGCCCCTGTGGCAGGGGGCGGCGCTGCTCGCGGCTGCTGTGATTTTTGCCACAGGGCAGGCCATGTTTGGGATGCTGGTAGGGCTTGCCTTCCCCAAGCTGGATGCGGTAAATGAGACCGTGGTCATCAAGCAGTCCCTGGCTACCATGCTGGCGATGTTCATCCCCATGGCATTGCTTGGCGCAGCCGGGGGGCTGTATTGGCTTGGCGGAAAGGTGGCGGAGTGGGCCGCGGTGGCTCTCCCCATTGCATGGTTTGCCCTGTTGACTGCGGTATGCGCCGTAATACTCGCCAAACAGGGAGCGGCTATGCTGCGGAAGCTGTGAAGGGAACTGTCCATAGGATGCCCGGCATTTCTGCCAGGAACCGGCTACAGGACATTTTTGATGCTGACGCTCTGGGTTTCGGAGAGCAGCCGGAGCTGGCTGATCAGCTCGGCCAGCAGCTGGTGGAAATCCGCGCCATCCTGCTCCTGGCAGACGGCGAAGGCCCCGGCGAACAGGGTTTCCGCCTCGTCCAGTTCGTCGTGGGACATGATGATGTGGAAAAAGGTCTGGCTGCTGTCCCAATCCTTGTAGGTGTCCAGCAGCCGTTTTTCGGATTCCTCCCAATCCTCCTGCCCGGCGGCATCGTCGGTGGCCTCCAGCAGATCAATCCAGTGGTTGGTTCGCTGTTCCACGTACCGTCCCGCCCACAGGGAAAACCCCAGGATGACGGCCAGCAGGCAGGCGGGGATATACAACGCTTTCATGATGCACCCTCCTTTGCCACGCAAACCACCGTGCCCGTTTCATCTACTGTCATGAGGAACACCTGACGGGGGGAGGTGAGGCGGCGTGTTTTCAGCTGTTTGTCCAGCCAGTTCTGGTCGTAGCCGCTGGCGGTCAGGTTGTCGGACATGACGTGGCCGTCATTGATGAGCAGGACTGGCAGCGTCACATCGTCGGGGACGTCCAGATTCACCGCCTGGGGGGTGATGGGCGAGGCTTTTGTGTAGGGCAGTACAGATACCTGTCCGCTGGTCTCCAGGATAGCGTATTTTACGGAAGACAGGTCGCTGTAACCCTGGCTGCGCAGCTGCTCGAAGAGCTCGTCTACAGTAAAACGGTTGCGCGCCATATTCTGCTGGAGTACCTTGCCATCCCGGATAATCACCGTAGGATGGCCGCAGACCAGGGCGCGAAAGCGGATGGATTTCAGGCTGAAGAAGCTCAGCAGCATGGACAGACACAGCAGCGTGACAATCGGGAACAGCCCGTTGACCAGAGGGATGCCAAAATCCTGCATGGGCACGGCTGCCAGGTCGGAAATGATCAGTGTCAGCACCAGCTCGCTGGGCTCCAGCTCACCGATCTGCCGTTTGCCCATCAGCCGCAGGCCGGCCATCAAAATGAAATAGAGTATCACCGTGCGGAGAAACGCGGTGGTCATAGTCCCACATCCTTTCCAACGGAGTATTTGCGGAAAGGGCCGGAAATATCCGGACATACGCCAACAAAGCGGCAGTTAGGAAGAATTTTCAAAGTGGAGAGATCCGAAGCGGATCTCTCCACTTGCTTTATTTGCCGTCACCAGAAAAGTCCGGCCATATTTAAAATGAGCAGCAGTTCAAGCAGTTGATTTTACAGAAGCCCCTTGATCAAGTAAAATGGGAACATGCCATTTATTTAAAGTTGTAGGAGGCTTCGGTAATGGACATTCAGATCTTGACAAATCAACAATTGCGTTCCTTTCAGCAGCAGTTAGCGATGGAGGAACGGGAACTGGGGACAATCGAGAAGTACATGAGGGAGGTAAAGAAATTTGCGCTGTGGCAGGGCAGGAGGAAGGTGACGAAGGAAACGGTATCGGAATGGAAGGAGCAGCTGCGCCAGTCAGGCTACAAGCCGGAGACAGTCAACGGGAAACTGTCAGCGGTGAACAAATTCCTCAGCTGTATGGGCTGGGGGGAGTGCTGTGTGAAATACCTGAAAATCCAGCGG
>JAAWKB010000096.1 GCA_022797115.1 Oscillospiraceae bacterium | reverse complement strand
TTGAGCAAGGAAACGCTTGATTTTGTTACCCACATCCCCGCCGAAAAACTACAAAATTTCTTCGGCGTTTTCTTACAATTTCATATTGGCGTTGACAGTGAAGATTGTCATCACTGCTACCCAGAACAGCGACTATGTGGTGGATGGTACCTACCGCGTCAGCCTCGATACCAACGCTATGATTGTCGGTGCTTCTTCCAAGACCTACACCAAGGGCGGCAATGTCTCCTTCACTGTCCGTGTGAACAGCGACTATGTTGTCAACCCCGATGCCAACATCTACACTGTCTATAGCGTCGCTAAGGATACGGTAGTTGGCTCCGCTCAGGTTGCAGTCTCTGAGGCTGCTGTTGCTGGTGACGCGACCAAGAAGGATGTCACGATCACCTACACCATGCCTGAGAGCTATGACAGCAAGTATGCCCACTGGACATCCAATGTCCGCGTTAAGCTCGACATCGAGTAAATCACCAGAGCTTAAACTGGCTAAAGCTTAGCAAAACCTGAAAAATCCCCCAAGGGTTTCGGCCCTTGGGGGATTTACTGTATTTGAGGGTAAGAGCTAAACTGTCATCATTCCCAAACTGTACAAAAAGATTTCCTGTCCGACGGGGCAGTTGACATGCAGCTGCAAGTTGGTGGAGGCGGGGACAGCCCCATTTTTCCGGAACATGGCCTCCCTCACGGTGCGTCCGTCGGTGTTGACAAAGGTATGTGTCTGGGCTGGAGAGAGAACTTTTCCATCCCAGGTCAGGGCCAGTGTGCAGCCCGCCCCGAGCGTCCGGTACTGGACGAGGACTGCGCCATCTTCCGCTGCCTCGCCGATTTGGAAAGTGTGCGCCACTACGCCGGTGGGACCTGCGTTCAAGCTCTCCGCAGCAAATGAGGCGCTGGCATTGGGAAAGTCGATGGTGCAGTTGTAGCCGCTGTCTTCGCTGGTGACAACAAACTGATAGGTGACACCGCCGCTGAAATAAAATGGTTCCTTAATCACCGCTGTCACATTGACTGACCCGTGGAGTTCAAAGGTAGAGACGTGGGTGGTCTCCGCCTCGCACTCCCCGGTCGCCATGTTTATGAAGGACATATGCCAGTATCCACGGCTGCCGTTATTGTTTCGCATTTGTGCATAGATCGGCATTTTTGTGATGCGTCCGGGCCCCGGCGGGGTAAATTGGATAACCAGGGGCCTGTTGGCAGCGGCGTTGTCCTTGACAATTACCATCTGCGAGAGCTGCTGGAAACAGGCACGGAAATCGTTGCTGGTGTAAGTGGCAGCCGCGTGAGGATGCCAGATTGCCCAATTCACATCGGCCCAGCCGTTCGCAGTAACAGGATTTTTCGCACCGCCCAGCCTGTGATGGAAAAAGCCGGTCTGCCAGGGCGCGGCCGGGGCGGCGGCAAGCAGATGATAGTGGTTGTAGGCTATGTGGAACAGGCTGTCGTTCAAGATCACCTGCTGGGCGTCGCTGTTTGCCTGATCCCTCTCCTGCGCCTCCCGCTCCACCCGCTGGATCTGCCCGGACAACTCGTTTGTCTTCTGCCGGTTGCCGGTCAGGCCATTTTCCAGATCAACGCACATCCGGTTAAAGTCGTCCATCATGATGCGGTCGGACTTCACCCACTGGGGCAAATGATAGTTTTTCGTATAATCCATCAATCTTTCTCCATTTCGTAGTTATCCCATAACGAAAAGCCGTTACACCTTGGGGTGTAACGGCGGAAAGTCGATGGAAAAGCGGTAACGTCATATGTACCAAAAAGGAGGCGGCAGCCATTCTTTTTCTTGGAAGAAAAAGAATCAAAAAGAACTTGAACGGTTGCCGCGGAACTGGAAACCAACTGATACCCAGTCAAACCGCGTAACGTTTTCTTTTGATGCTTTTCTTTTTCAAAAGAAAAGCATGGCCACCGGAAAAGGTCACAGGAACAGCAGCAGTCCCAGGGCGATCAAAAGCTCCTCGTCCTCGCCTTCCCGGAACAGCAGGTAGATAATCGCCAGCAGGAGCAGGTCGCTGGTATCGAAATGGTCCAGCTTCAGGCGGCCGAGGATGCCGGAGAGGAACCCCTGCTTCCCGTTGCTATGGGGAGGCGGCGGCGCCCATCCTCCGCCCGGAGGGGGCGGCTGCGTGCCGCTGCCGGGGGGCGGCCCTTCGGGCGGCGTTTGCTCATTGGGAGGCGGCGGCGCATCCTGGGTGGGGATTCGCTCATACTGCCCGTTGTCGTTGCGTACATAGCGGTTATACATGGCTCTCACCCATGGCCGCCAGGAGCTTTTTCCCCGCATGGATCAGCTTGGCGGTTTTCACAGCCCGCTCCACCTTGTCCCGCCGCTCCGGCTTGAGGAAGGGCCGGAGGGCATAGAGCAGCTGCCATCGCTCATCGTTGCCGTTCTCGCTGGTGAGTTCCCCTACCAGGGGCAGCAGGCGGCTGATCATGTTGGGGTCCAGATTGCCCAGAAGGTCACCCAAGCCCTCCAGTCCGCCCAAGCCGCCCAGAATCCCGCCGCCATCCTGGGGCGGCGGGGGAGGCTGGCCCTCCCCCTGGCCTGCGGCCGCTTCGCCCGAACCGCTGCCGCCCAGATTCAGGGACTGCGCCAGATTCATCACCTGGGCCATCGCGTCGGGGTTGGACAGGAAGGCATTCAATTTTTCTTCAAATTCACCCACTGCCATCCCTCCTTCCCCGCCGCAGGCGGCAGATTATTTCTTCTCGAAGCTGCTGCTCAGCCGCCGCAGGAGCTCTGCGCCGCTGGGGCTGCTGGTAATGGACTGGATCAGCTGGTTGAGCTGGGTGGTGTCCCCCTTGGCGGCGTTCTCTGCAATCCGCTTCAGGGACGCCTGGTCCTGCCCTTGGGTCAGCATATTGGCCAGGGCCTTGGCGTCCGGGGATTTCGCCACCTGTTCCAGGACGGCCTTGTCATTAAGAATCTGCTGGAGCTTGCTTTGGTTGTTCTGTTTCATGCCATGTCCTCCCGCATTGTTGTCTTTCCATTATATGAGGCCGAAGTGAAAAATGTGCCCCCTTCCCGCAAGAGAAGGGGGCGCTGCCTCTATTCTTCCCCACCCTGGCCGCTCCAATGGGAGCACCAGGGCCGCAGGGTGCAGTGTTCGCAGTCCGGCCGCCGGGCCACGCACACCGCGCGGCCATGGAGTACCATCCGGTGGCAGAAGCTGTTGCTTTCCTCCGGGGGGATGCACTGGCGCAGCTGCATCTCTACCTTCAACGGGTCCTTGCTGCCGTCGGTAATCCCCAGCAGGCCCGTAATGCGGATGCAGTGGGTGTCGCAGACATAGCCCTCCCGGCCGTAGACGTCCCCAAGAATCAGGTTGGCCGTCTTGCGCCCCACGCCGGGCAGGCGCAGCAGGTCGTCCATGTTGTCCGGCACCCTGCCGCCGAACTCATCCACCAGCATCCTGCTGGCGGCCACGATGTCCCGGGCCTTGGCCCGCCAGAAGCCGGTGGAGTGGATGATCTCCCCGACCTCATCCTCCGTCGCCTCCGCCAGGGACCGGAGGGTGGGGAAACGGGCGTATAGGATGGGTGTCACCAGGTTTACCCGCGCGTCGGTACACTGCGCTGCCAGACGCACGGAAAATAACAGCTCATAGGCTTTGTCCGGGTTATAATCCAGGGAGCACTCTGCCCCGGGGTAGAGCTGCTTCAGCTCTCCGATGATGGCCTGGATGGCCGCTTGGTCTTTCATTTCTTTCACCTCAGGGATATCTTACCATAGGCTTCGACATTTTTCGAGAAAAATATCTGTGCAGAGGCAAAAAAATGTGGTACAATAGCCAGTATATGCCAGAACCCAGGCCGGTAGGGCCGCTATGGGAGGAATCATGCCATGAAACTACTATTTAAGCAGCGCCTTTTTTCCTGGTTTGACAGCTACGATATCTACCGGGAGGATGGCAGCACGGTTTTTACCGTGGAGGGGAAGCTCAGCTGGGGCCACTGCCTCCACATCCTGAATGCCGCAGGGGAGCATATCGGCACAGTGCAGGAGAAGGTGATGACGTTCCTGCCGCAGTTTGATCTGTACGCCTACGGAGAGTATCTGGGCAGCCTGCGAAAGGAGTTCACCCTCTTTACCCCCCGCTTCACCTTTGATTGCAGCGATTGGGAGATTGAGGGGAGCTGGACCGAGTGGGACTATGCCATCACCAGCCCCAGCCAGGGCATAGTGGCCTCCGTCAGCAAGGAGCTGTTCAACTGGACGGACACCTATGTGATTGATCTCGAAGACCCTGGCAATGCCCTGTGCGCCCTTATGGTCGTGCTGGCCATCGACGCGGAAAAGTGCGGCCGCGGATGAGGGACTGCCGCTGAGATTGAGCGTTAAGCGAGGCGCGGCCTTGCGGAAAAATTCTCTTTGATTCTTTTTCTTTTCAAGAAAAAGGATGCTTACCCCGAAAGGAAGTGACTGCCCATGGACCACCCCTTGGCGGACCGCATCCGCCCCCAGGCCCTGGACGAGGTAGTAGGACAGAAGCACCTGCTGGGACCGGACGCCCTGCTGCGCCGCTTCATTGAAAAAGGGACGGACGCCAACATGGTGTTTTACGGCCCCTCCGGCACCGGCAAGACCACCATCGCCAACATCATCGCCAAGCGCACCCACCGGACCCTGTACCGGCTCAACGCCACGACTGCCTCCCTCCAGGATATCAAGGATATCATTTCCGATGTAGGGACGCTGATGGCCCCGGGGGGCGTGCTGCTGTATCTGGACGAAATTCAGTATTTCAATAAGAAGCAGCAGCAATCCCTTCTGGAGTTTATGGAGAACGGATCGATCACCCTCATCGCCTCCACCACGGAGAACCCCTATTTCTACGTCTATGCCGCCCTGCTCAGCCGCAGCACAGTCTTTGAGTTCAAGCCCGTCACTGCCTCCGATGTCCGCCCGGCCGTAGACCGCGCCCTGGCCCTTGTGAAGTCGGAAAGCCCCCTGCCCCTGTCGTGGGAGGCGGAAGTGCCCGGCTACATCGCCCAAGCCTGCGGCGGGGATGTGCGCAAGGCGATGAATGCGGTAGAACTGCTCTATGAGGCGGCGGCCAGCGTGGACGGGACGCTCCTGATGACCCTGGCGGATGCGCAGCAGGTGTCCCAGCGCAGCGCCATGCGCTATGACCGGGGCGGCGATGCCATGTACGACCTGGCCTCCGCCCTGATGAAGTCCCTGCGGGGCAGCGACCCGGACGCAGCCCTCCACTACCTGGCCCGCTTTTTGGAGGCGGGGGACCTGATTACCCCCTGCCGCAGGCTGCTCTGCTCCGCCAGCGAGGACGTGGGGATGGCCTATCCCCAGGCAATTTCCATTGTCAAATCCTGTGTGGATACGGCTATGCAGCTGGGCCTGCCGGAAGCCCAGCTGCCCCTGGCTCACGCAGCCATCCTGCTGGCTACCGCGCCCAAGTCCAACAGCGTGATCTCCGCCATCGGCGCAGCCTGGGGGGATGTGCGGCGGGGACGGACCGGCTCTGTGCCCCGGGAGCTGCAAAACGTCCACGCCGACTCCACCGGCCAGGAGCGGGAGCAGAACTACCAGTACCCCCACGATTTCCCCAGCCACTGGGTGCGCCAGCAGTACCTGCCGGACGAGCTGGCGGGGACCACCTACTACGTCTATGGCGACAACAAGACGGAGCAGGCGGCAAGGGCCTACTGGGATAAGATCAAGGGGCAGTAGCTGTGGGTACAGCAGCTCAATATATCCAGTTGGAAACCTCCCCGTCTGTGATAAAGTAGCGCAGAGGTTCCGGCTCCTGGAGGGCTGCCAGCTTTTCAATTACCTGGAGCTTGATTTTCCGGCATTCCGGCCGGATGGATTTGATGTACACGGATATCTGGTCTCCCGGAGCCAGATCCCCCCGCCAGTCCGCCAGGCCCGAGAGGTTGGGCGCCAGCTCAATAAAAACCCCGTAATCCCGCACGCCACGTACAATGCCGGGGACGGCGTCGCCGGGGGCGAAGGCGGCGGCGTTCTCCATCCAGGTGCCAAGCAGCTCCTTGTGTGAGAGGTAAAAGCGGCAGGTATCCGGGTCAACCGCGGTGACAACTGCCAGGATATCCTGGCCGACCTGGAAACGGGCGGACGGGCTGGGGATGCGGGAAACGGATATATTCTCCAAAGGGATCAAGGACGTCACCCCACAGCCCAGATCCACAAATGCGCCGAATTTCTCCAGGTGGGATACCCTGGCGGGAAGAACCGTTCCGGGCCCGCTGTGTTCCAGGAGCCACGCAATAGCCTGCTCCTGGGCTGCCCGGCGGGAGAGCGTCAGGCGGGGCCTACCGCCGCCGTCCACCACAAGATTGGTGATGGTGAAGCATGTGGGCTTGCCCACACGGGAGAGCACTGCAATATCCCGCTCCGCGCCGCTGATGGCGGGGTGGACGGCGTCGGCCCGATGGATGACGCCCTCGTATCCGCCAAAGCGGACCGTCAGATCCTGCCGGATATCGCAGCGGATGGCGGTCCCCTCCAGGACCGTCTGGCGCTCCATGGCCTCCTGGAGGACGCTGAGCGGCTGGTTGTCTGGAAATAGAGGGCCGCAGCCCTCCGGCAAATAAATATTCCTGCGCACGAGATACACCGTCCTAACTTTTCTTTGATAGGACAGTGTATGCGATATGGAGCTTGACCGTTGAGGATTTGAGGTGATTTTAAGAGGTGGAGCTGAAATTAAACCAACAGGTGGAGCTGAAAAAGCAACATCCCTGCGGCAGCAAGGTGTGGACCATCCTGAGGGTTGGCATGGATATCAAGCTGCGCTGCGAGGGGTGCGGACATGAGCTGATGCTGCCCCGCAGCAAGGCGGAAAAGGCCATTAAAAAAATTTTAGATGAGGAGGGGAGCCGATGAGCCAGAAGTGGGTCAAGATCATTTCCAGGGTTATCATTGCCCTGCTGCTGCTGACCATGCTGGCAGGGATGATCCTGCCGGCCTTGGGATGAGCGGGCCGCGCAGACGGTTTCGGATTTCCAGAATGAAGCGGTTATTCTGCCGTATTTTTTGTGTACAATATGCGTTATGTAAATTAGTTGTAAATGGTAAGATAAAGTATACCAATTTTCGCCATTGAAAGGATACCAATCCACGCCACAAAAGGGGCCAAATCTCGCCACGAAGTATACCAGG
>JAAWKB010000009.1 GCA_022797115.1 Oscillospiraceae bacterium | reverse complement strand
GGGGTAAAGTTATGAAAAGGATTCAATAAATTTATCGTTTGAAGGCATTAAATGCAGAAGTCGGCTTGCCGCTGTCGTCAAATAAACCTTTGCTCTCCCATGGGGTCGATGATGGCGCTGTGACCGCCGCAGCGGGTCTCCCCCGCCGCGCCCACGCTGTTGCACAGGGCCAGGAACATCTGGTTTTCAATGGCCCGGGCCCGGGCCAGGGTCTCCAGGTGCATGATCCGGCTCTCCGGCCACTGGGCCACTACGAAGAGCAGCTCCGTCCCCGCAAGGGCCATCGCCCGCGCCAGCTCCGGGAACCGGATTTCGTAGCAGATGATGAGGCCGCAGGAGATCCCGTCCAGGGTGAAGCGGCAGGTGTGGGCGCCGGGACGGAAACGCCCATTCTCCCCGGAGGGGGTGAAGAGATGGGTCTTGTCGTACTCCGCCACAACCGCGCCGGCCCGGTCAAAGACGTAAGCGGTGTTATAGAAGCCGTCCGCCCGCTGGTTGGCGACGCTGCCGCAGACGATGTTGACATTCAGCTCCTTTGCCAGGGCGGAGAAGACGGCCTTGGTCCGCTCCCCGTCCCGGTCGGCGCAGGAGGCCAGATCCTGGGGGAAGAAGCCCGTGTTCCAGGTCTCGGGCAGGACCACCACGTCCGGCTGGTCCGCATCTACAGCGGCGCGGACCAGCGCAGCGGCGTGGGCGAAATTTTCCTCCACCGCGCCTAACTGCATATCCATCTGGATACAAGAAATTTTCATAGGTTTTCTCCTTCTAGGCGAATCGCCGTGTCCAAGGCGGTCCGCAGCTGCCATTGATAATTGGATTTGGGCATATGTGCGCTGCCCAGCGTTCTGCACGCCCAGGCCCCGCCGTCCAGGCTGTCCGCAGTATACAGGAATTGATAGACCGGGAACTGCCGGAACTGTCCCACCGCCATCACCGAGGCGCACTCCATCTCTACCGTCAGACAGCCCTCTGCACGCCGTGCGTCCGCGTTCCGGCGGGTCTCCCGGTAAAGGGCGTCAGTGGTCCAGGTCCGCCCCCGGACGTAGGGCAGGCGCAGCTCATCGAAGACGTCGCAGAGCCTGCCGCTGGTGGGGACTTCTATGTAGTCCCCGGCTGGGAGATAGTGATAGCTGGTTCCCTCATCGCGGTAGGCGGCAGTGGGGACGACCAGCTTCCCATCTGTCTGCGCATTGTCCAGTGCGCCGCAGGTGCCAAAGAACAGTACCCGCTTTGCTCCCCTGGCGATGATCTCCTCCAGCACCCTGGCGGAAGCGGGGCCGCCCAGAGGGGATAAGTACAGGGCCAGCTCATGCCCTTTGTAGGAAAACCGGTAAATCGGTACCCGGTACACGCACTCCAGGGAATCAAACTCCTCTGGCTGCAATTGCTCATGCAATTCCCTGACGATGCCGCCCTGGAGGGAGGCAAGGACTGTTTGGGGAAACCCTACCGTCCGGGAAACGCGATGGGCGGGGGTTAAGATGGCTTCACTTGTCCCGTCAAAGGCACTGGCGATGCTCACGGCTGGTAGTCTTTCCCCGCCTGCAAAGCCTTCATATTCAGCTCCACCAGCTGGGCCTTGCTGGGGGGCACCAGCTTGGCCACCGTGGCCTCGGTGCCGTCAAAGCTCAGCTCAGGGTTGTTTTTCAGCACATGGCCCATCATGACCATGTTGGCCAGGGTGGGCACCCCGGCGTCATTGGCCATCTGGGTGGCGGGGATGTAGTAGGTCTGGACGTCCGTGCGGGACACCTTCTCGGAAATCAGGGTGGAATCCACGTAGATCTGCCCGCCGGGGACCACGGCGTCCACGTATTTCTGGAGGGAGGGCAGGTTCATGGCAATGAGCACATCCGGGTCGGTGATGATCGGGGAGCCCACCGGGTCGTCGGAAAGGATAACATTGCAGTTGGCAGTGCCGCCGCGCATCTCCGGGCCGTAGGAGGGCAGCCAGGAGACCTGCAAATCCTCCAGCAGGCCCTTGTAGGCCAGGAATTTCCCGGCGAACAGGATGCCCTGGCCGCCGAAGCCGGCAATCAAAATCTGTGTGGTTTTCATCTGGCCTCAGCCTCCTTTGCGGCGCTCCTGTCCTTATAGACCCCCAGGGGATAGTAGGGGATCATGTCGCTCTCCACCCACTCCAGGGCCTTCTGGGGGGTCATCCCCCAGTTGGTGGGACAGGCGGAGACCACTTCGATCAGGGAAAAGCCCTTCTTGTCGATCTGGTTCTGGAACGCCTTCTGGATGGCCTTCCCGGCGGCCTTGACATTCTTGACGTTATTGACCGCCACCCGGGCGACATACTCCGGGCCCTCCAGGGTGCTCAGCAGCTCGCAGACCCTGATCGGCCAGCCGCAGTGGTTCACATCCCGGCCATAGGGGCTGGTCTGGGTCACTTGGCCCGGCAGGGAGGTGGGGGCCATCTGGCCGCCAGTCATGCCATAGATGGCGTTGTTGACAAAGATGACTGTGATATTCTCATTCCGGGCCGCAGCGTGGACGGTCTCCGCCATGCCGATGGAGGCCAGATCGCCGTCGCCCTGGTAGGTGAAGACGATGTTGTCCGGCCGGCAGCGTTTGATGCCGGTGGCCGTGGCGGGGGCGCGGCCGTGGGCAGCCTCGATCATATCGCAGGCAAAGTAATCGTAGGCCATCACCGCGCAGCCCACCGGGGCCACGCCGATGGCCTCGCCCTCAATGCCCAGATGGTCGATGGCCTCCGCCACCAGACGGTGGATGATGCCATGGGGGCAGCCGGGGCAGTAGTGGAGCACCGCGTCCGTAAGGGCGTGGGGCTTCTGGAAAACAATTGCCATGTCAGTTCACTCCTTTCTGGGCTTCGCGGATCGATGCAAGCACCTGGTCGGGGCTGGGTATCATGCCGCCGGTGCGGTTGCACAGGGAGACCGGACGCTTACACTCGGTAGCCAGACGCACGTCCTCAATCATCTGCCCCATGTTCAGCTCCACGCAGACAAAGCTCTTGACCCGCTCCGCCGCAGCGCGGAGGGCCATCTTTGGGAAGGGCCAGAGGGTGATGGGGCGGATGAGGCCCACCTTGACGCCCGCCTTCCGGGCCTCTGCCACGGCGTTTTTCGCCACACGGGAGGCGATGCCGAAGGCCACCACGCAGATCTCCGCGTCCTCCATCCTGTACTCCTCGTACATGACCTCGTTTTCCTCTACTACCTTGTAACGCTCGAAGCGTTCAATGTTCTTTTTTTCCAGCTCGTCGGGCTTGAGATACAAGGAGTTGACAATGTTGTGCTTGCGCTGCAGCTTTGTGCCGGTAAGGGCCCAGGGCTTGTCATAGGTCTCAACAGCCGCGTCCTCGAAGGTGATGGGCTCCATCATCTGCCCGATGGTGCCGTCAGCCAGGATCATAGAGGTCATGAGGTACTTGTCCGCCAGATTGAAGCCCTTGATGGTCAGGCTCGCCATCTCCTGGACGGAGGCGGGGGCCAGCACGATCATGCGGTAGTCGCCGTGGCCGCCGCCCTTGGTGGCCTGGAAGTAGTCGGACTGGCTGGGCTGGATGCCGCCCAGGCCCGGCCCGCCCCGCTGGACGTTCACCACAAAGGCGGGCACGTCGGAACCGGCTATGTAGCTCAGGCCCTCGCTCTTGAGGGAGATGCCGGGGCTGGAGGATGAGGTCATCACCCGCATACCGGCTGCGGCCGCGCCGTAGACCATATTGATGGATGCGATCTCGCTCTCTGCCTGGAGGAAGACGCCGCCGATCTTGGGCATCTTCTTGGCCATATAGGCGGCCACCTCTGTCTGGGGTGTGATGGGGTAGCCGAAGTAGTGGCGGCAGCCGGCCCGGATGGCGGCCTCCGCGATGGCCTCGTTGCCCTTCATTAAGACTCTTTCTGCCATGATTTCCTCCTTATCTCACTTTTCTACGGTGATGATGCAGTCCGGGCACATGGTCGCGCAGAATGCACAGCCAATACATGCCTCCTGGTCGGTCATCACTGCGGGGGAATAGCCCTTTTTGTTGATCTGGTCCTTGGCGATTGCCAGGATCTGCTTGGGACAAGCGCTCACGCACAGGCCGCAGCCCTTGCAGAGGTCTGTCAGGAAGGTTACTTTTGCCATGGATGGTCTCCTTTCTTATCGCCGCTGGCCGCGGCGGGGTAAATGAGATGGGATCTGTCCGTTTTGCGGGAGGGGGGCTGCCCCTACAGCGTCCGCTGCATGACGGAGACGGTATAGCCGCCGCCATCGTACTCCAGGCCCGTGGGCAAAAACTCGTTTTTCAGCCAGAAGGCCCGGCTCTCCGGGTTGCTCTTGACGCGGCCCAGGCGCACGCTCAGGAAGCCCTGGGCCTTCAGGAAGGACAGCAGCTCCGTTATCAGGGCGGTGCCTGTCCCCCGCCCCTGCAAGTCCTTGCGCAGGATGAACCAGCCGATAAAGGCCATATCGGGGGCAGGGTAGGCGGTAATGAGATCCAGGGCCGCGGCGAGCCGCCCCTCCTGGAAATAGCCCAGGAAATACTTGTCCTCCGGCGCTGTCCGGGGCGGCAGCTTGGATAGATCCTCCCGCAGGTTTTCTAATGAGGGCTGATCGTGGATATGCGCATAGTAGGTGGGGTTGCCCCGGGCCAGAGCAAGAAGCGCAGGCAGGTCCTCCTCTGTCATGCGCCTTACTTGATATTGCGTGGAAATCTGCTGAAAAGGAAGATCCATGGACACTTATCTCCTTCCTGTCAGTGACCGGAATTGCCGTTCTGTCATGGTCTGAGACAAAATCTCCCAAAGCCGCTCACTGGCGTTTTCAATGGGCGCGGGCGCAGGGATGCGCTTCTCCCATTCCTCCGACGTTCCATAGAGAAAGGCGGACCAGTTTTCATTCAGCGGCTTTCCATTATGCAGAGCGGTAACATATAGATTTTGCAGCAGGAAGTCAAAGCCTTCCCGATAGCTTTTGGCGTCCAGACTGGAAACTGCTTTCAGAAAATCCGTCTCCGCTGCCGCGCCGTCTTCCAATATAGAATATATCTTCTGCGCCGCCGGTGTCAATTGCTTTTTCTGCCGGATTTTCTTCAATAAATGGTATGCCTCCCGGGATAAATACGTGGTCCGCTTCTTAAACGCCTTGCAGTAAAACAGCTCCTGCAGGTCGATCAGCGCCGTTACATCGCCCCAGGTACAGCCAATGTCCTCCAGAGCAGGCAGCTCGGGGTTGGTGTTGCACAATAAAATACCATAGTTCTCCAAATATTCCAGTAAACGCCCCACAATATCCTCCTATCCGAACAGTGGCCGGGCCTTTGGCGGGCCCTTCTGCTCCGGCAGGTCAAAATACTTCTTTTGCAGCTGCATGGGCAGCAGGCCGGGGACCTTCCCCTCCAGCCCTGCCGCCACGCTTTCCTCCGCGCTGGTCATCCAGATGGGCAGGCCGCTGAGTTCGCTGAGCTTCTCCATATAGGGTATGGCCTCCAGCACGGTTTCCGGGGTGGTCTCATGGGCCAAATTGGCGTTGTTGACGATGGCGGTGAAGGGCAGGCCGCCTGCGGCCTCAATCTCCCGCATGACTGCCATCGCCTCCTCGGGGGTCCTGGTCAGCGGGCGGCAGGGGTTTGCCACAAAGGCCATCTGGTAGTCGTTTTCCTCCAGGAGGAAGGGGGTGTACCGGCCCAGGGCGTATGCGCCCCGGTCGTCGCCGCCGATGTCCATCACCGCGCAGAGGCTCCGGTCCTCTACCAGCCGGTAGGCCTCCGCCGGCAGGGCGGGCAGATCTACATTGGAGTTGGCAAACTGGGGGGAGATGAGATCCACCCCCGCCGCCGCCAGCTCCGCCGCGCTGTCCTTGGTGCGGAAATAGGGGTTGACAATGTCCAGGTCGGCAATCGCCGCCCGTTTCCCCTCCCTTGCCAGCAGGAGCGCGTAGTTGACGGCAATATTCGTCTTTCCGGACCCGTAGTGCCCGGCAAAGAGCGTCACCCGTTTATGCTTCACAGGCTGTACTCACCTCTTTTTGCATACATGCTGTGTCCCAGGATGGGCCGGAAGGCGCCGGGACACAGGAGCTATTATAGCTGATTGCGGATGATCTTCCCACTGGTAGTTTTGGGCAGTTCATCCCGGAATACGATAATGCGGGGATATTTATAGGGCGCGGTGTGCTCCTTGACGTAGGTCTGGATCTCCTTTTTCAGCGCGTCGGTTCCCTCCGTGCCGGGGACAAGGACAATGCTCGCCTTGACCACCTGGCCCCGGACCTCGTCCGGCGCAGCGGATACGCCGCACTCCAAGACATAGGGCAGCTCCATGATAACGCTCTCGATCTCAAAGGGCCCGATCCGGTAGCCGGAGGATTTGATGAGGTCGTCCACCCGGCCAACGTACCAGAAGTAGCCGTCCTCGTCCCGCCAGGCGGTGTCGCCGGTGTGGTAGAGGCCGTCATGCCAGGCGGCGTTGGTGCCCTCCTCGTTGTTGTAATAGCCCCGGAACAGGCCGCAGATACCGGTCCTTTCCGCCCGGATGGCGATCTCGCCCACCTGGCCGTCGGGGACGCTGTTCCCGTCCGGGTCCACCAGGTCTACCGGATAGAGGGGCACGGGCTTGCCCATGGAGCCCACCTTGGGGCTCATGCCCACCAGATTGCCGATCATAACCGTGGTCTCGCTCTGGCCGAAGCCCTCCATCAGGCTCAGGCCGGTGGCCTTCTGGAACTGGTGGAAGACCTCCGGGTTGAGGGCCTCCCCGGCGATGGTGGCGTGCTCGATGCTGCTCAGGTCGTACTGGCTGATATCCTGCTTGATGAGCATCCGGTACATGGTCGGCGGCGCGCAGAAGGTGGTGATATGGTACTTGACGAACATGGGCAGGATGTCGGCGGCGTCAAAGCGGTCAAAGTCGTAGACAAACACCGCCGCCTCATTGAGCCACTGGCCGTAGAGCTTGCCCCACATGGCCTTGGCCCACCCGGTGTCGCTGATGGTCAGGTGCAGGCCCTCCGGGTTGACGCAGTGCCAGTACTTAGCGGTAACGAAGTGGCCCAGGGGGTACTTGTAGCACTGGGCGGCGGCCTTGGGGAAACCGGTGGTGCCGCTGGTGAAGAACATCAGCATCAGATCCTCGCCGCAAGGCGCGTCCTTGGTGCGGATGAACTCGTCAGAGAAGAGGCGGAACTCGCTGTCAAAGTCATGCCAGCCCTCGCGGCAGCCATCCACCATGATTTTGACCATGTGGGGGAACTTCTCCGCCGCCCGCTCCGCCTCGTAGGAGACCTGCCCGTTGGAGGTACAGACCACGGCGGAGATCCCGGCGGCCTCATAGCGGTACTCCAGGTCGTGGGTCATCATCTGGTTGGAGGCCAGCAGGGCCACCGCCCCCAGCTTGTGCAGGCCCAGGATGGCGAACCAGAACTGGTAGTGGCGCTTGAGGATGAGCAGCACCCGGTCCCCCCGCTTGATGCCCAGGGACTGGAAGTAGTTGGCCGCCCGGCTGGAGTAGCGGGACATGTCCTGGAAGGTGAAGTACCGCTCCTGCCTGTTCCGGTCCACATGGAGCATGGCCAGCTTATCCGGCTTGCGCCGGGCCAGGCCGTCCACCACGTCGAAGGCAAAATTGAAGGTGTCCGCGTTTTTGAACGCGATCTTTTGCAGGGAGCCGTCCTCGCCCTCCTGGACGGTGATAAACTTCTCCCAGATCTGGGGCTCCTGCCGCTCCGGCGCAGCCCGGCGCTCCAGCTTCTTCTCCTTGGCCGGGACGGGGATGGCGTCCTCGGGGCCGTTGAGGACGATGGCGTAAAAGAGGCAGTCCTTCCCGCCGGTGGCGATCATGCCGTGGGAGGCGGTGGAGTTATAGTAGATGGTGTCGCCGGGGTTGAGGATTTCGATATGCTCGCCCACCTGGACCTTCAGCTGGCCGGAGATGACGATATCAAATTCCTGGCCCTCGTGGGTGGTGCAGTCGATGGGCCGCAGCTGGGCCTCGTCGCTGTACTCGGCCACCACATACAGGGGCTCGGCCACCCGCTTTTTGAACCGTGCGGCCATATTATAGTAGGTCATGCCGTGGGCGTGCTCGATATGCTGGCCCTCCCCGGCCCGGGTGAGGGTGTAGTTGCTCAGGCGGGGGCTGGCGCCCTCGATGATATCGGTGACATCCACGCCGAAGGCCTGGGCGCAGCGGTAGATGAAGGCGAAGTTTAAATCGCTCTCCCCGGCCTCGCACCGGAGGTATTCCTCCAGGCTCACGTCAGTGAGCCCGGCCATCTCCTGGGGGCTGAGGCCGACGATCTCCCGCAGGTCGCGGATACGCTGCGCCATCTCCTGGAGCTTGACGTCAAGCCCTGTAGCGGTTTGCTGTTTCATGGTCAGATCCTCCTTGCAGTTGTCCCTTTGGAGCAAAGAAAAATACTCGCCCCAAAGATACGGTAATCTTTGAGACGAGTATGTGTCAATACCCGCGGTACCACTCAAATTGCGCCGGGAACGGCGCCGCTCATCGGGCTCCAGCAAGCCCTATGCCCTCACGCGGCAGTCACGGGAAGGTTCTACTCCCGGCATCCGGTTTCTTCCTTCCAACTCAGGAGCTACAAACCCTCGGACCCGTTTTCCCGGCTCGCACCAACCGCCGGTTCTCTGAAAAACATCGCCGGAGCCCTCTCCGTCATCGTTTTTAGCTGCGGCCCATGGGCCGCTATTCGATTGCGGTACTATTTTACCATATCGAACGGGAATCGGTCAAGAGGGAATTTCCTGCTTTTTCGCAAGGGGCACGCGCATGAACGGGGGTGCTGGGGTGTTCGGTGGAAAACGTGACGCACGGCACCGAATCCGCACCAAATCGGAGCACAATCTAACAAGCCAGCACCCAATGGGTACACAACCAGCACCCAAGGGCGCAGTTTCGATGAAGGCGCGCAGGAGCTTCGCTTACCAACGGCCCAGGGTACTGGCGCGGGACAGGCAGTCCTGCGAATCGTAGCGTAACCAAACGCCCCCGTCGTAAAATAAGGGGTCTGGACCATGGGTCCAGCGGCTTTTTGCTGCTTTTTCCCCGGGGAAAAAGCAAGCCCGCCCCGGCAGGGTCAAAACGATCAGAGCTTATTGCGCATGATCTTCCCGCTGATGGTCTTGGGGAGCTCCTCCTGAAAGACGACAATGCGGGGGTATTTATAGGGCGCGGTGTGCTTTTTGACATAGGTCTGGATTTCTTTTTTCAGCTCCTCGGTCCCCTCGGTGCCGGGGACAAGGACAATGCTCGCCTTGACCACCTGGCCACGGATCTCGTCCGGCGCGGCGGACACGCCGCACTCCAGCACATAGGGCAGCTCCATGATAACGCTCTCAATCTCAAAGGGCCCGATCCGGTAGCCGGAGGACTTGATCACATCGTCCGCCCGGCCTACGTACCACAGGTAGCCGTCCTCATCCTGCCACGCCACGTCCCGGGTGTGGTAGAGCCCGTCATGCCAGACCTCCTCCGTCTGCGCCCCATCCTGGTAGTAGCCGCTGAACAGGCCGCAGGGGACGCCGGTCTCCTTGCTGGCGCGGATGCAGATCTCGCCGTTCTCACCCCGGGCCACCTCGTTGCCGTCGCTGTCCACCAGGACCAGGTCGTAGGTGGGGATGGGCTTGCCCATGGAGCCGATCTTCTGCTTGTTGCCCACCAGGTTGCCGATGGTCAGGGTGGTCTCCGTCTGGCCGAAGCCCTCATAGATTTGCAGCCCGGTCTGTGCCTCAAACTGGCGGAATACCTCCGGGTTGAGGGCCTCGCCGGCGGTGGTGGCGTGCTTGATGCTGCTCAGGTCGTACTGGCTCAGGTCATCCTTGATAAACATGCGGTACATGGTTGGCGGCGCGCAGAAGGTGGTGATATGATACTTGGCGAACAGGGGCAGGATGTCCGGCGCCTCAAACTTGTCAAAGTCGTAGGTGAACACCGCCCCCTCGCACAGCCATTGCCCATAGAGCTTGCCCCACAGGGCCTTGCCCCAGCCGGTTTCACTGATGGTGAAGTGCAGGCCGTCGGCGTGGACGCAGTGCCAATATTTGGCGGTGATGTAGTGGCCCAGGGCGTACTTGTAGCTGTGGGCGGCGATCTTCGGGTAGCCGGTGGTGCCGCTGGTGAAGAACATGAGCATCATATCCTCGCCGCAGGGCGCGTCCTCCGTGCGCTCGTACTTGCTGCGGTACATCGTGTACTCCTCGTCGAAGCTGTGCCAGCCCGGGCGCTCCCCGCCCACCATGATTTTCAGCTTCAGGGTGGGGCTGTCCTTCTCCGCCAGATCCACCTGATGGGCCGCGTCGCCGTCGGCGGTGCAGAGGATGGCGCTGATGCCCGCGGCGTTGAAGCGGTAGGAAAAATCGTGCTCCTGGAGCAGGTTCGTGGCCGGGACCGCCACCGCCCCCAGCTTGTGCAGGCCCAGGATGGCAAACCAGAACTGATAGTGCCGCTTGAGCACCAGCATCACCCGGTCGCCCCGCTTGATGCCCAGGGCCTTGAAGTAGTTGGCCGCCCGGCCGGAGGCCCGGCTCATGTCCTCAAAGGTGAAGCGGCGCTCCTGCTTGTGCTTGTCCAGGTGCAGCATGGCCAGCTTGGCCGGGTACTTGGCGGCGATGGCGTCCACGCAGTCAAAGGCAAAGTTGAATTTGTCCGCGTTGGGGAAGGTGAGCGACTGCAATACGCCCCGCTCGTCCTCCACGGCGTGGATAAAGGGCTTGCAGACATAGTCCTCGCTGGAGCGGGCCTCGACGATGGAGCGGCGCACGGACCTCTCGTCCGCCTTCTCCCCGGAGATCACTACCGCGCAGAATACGCACTTGTTCCCGCCTACGGCGATCATGCCGTGGGGCGTGGAGGAATTGTACAGGATGCTGTCGCCCTCGCCCAGCACCTCCGTATGCTCGCCAATCTGGACCTTCAGCTGGCCGGAGAGGACGATATCGAATTCCTGGCCCGCGTGGGTGGTCATGTGGATGGGCATCCGCTGCTGGGCCTCGTCGTAGTCGTAGGTGCAGTAGTAGGGCTCCGCCAGCTTGTTGCGGAAGAGGGGGGCCAGGTTGCTGATCTCAATGCCCGGCTCCTTGGCGGTCTGCTGGCCCTGGCCCCGCCGGGTGACGGTGTAGCTGGAGAGGTTGGCGCTGCGGCCCTCCAGCAGGTCGGTGATGCCGATGCCGAAGGCCAGGGAGCACTTGTGGATAAAGGTGAAGGGCAGGTCCGCCCGCCCGGCCTCATAGGTGCGGTACTCCGCCAGGGTGGTGTCCGTCTTCCGGGCCATCTCATCCTCGGAAAAGCCGCAGATCCCCCGCATCTCCCGGATACGGAAGGCCATTTCCAGCAGCTGGCTTGAAACGTGGGTTGTGTCCATAGGTCGTTCCTCCATGACAGCATTGGTTGAATGAAAAAGAAAAACCCGCCTCAAAGAAATGTCCTTTGAGACGAGTTCATAAACTGGTTATGTACCCGCGGTACCACTCAAATTGCGCCGGAAACGGCGCCGCTTATCGGGCTCCAACAAGCCCTATGCACTAACGCGGCAATCACGGGAGACATCTACTTGCCATGGGCGTTCGGGCCTCCAGCTCAGAAGGGATGGGACTTTGAAGCGTCTCACTGCCGGGCTTCCACCGCCCCCCGGCTCTCTGCAAGCGGACCGCTCCGTCCGTCTTCGTCATTGCTTTTCTATTGACTGATTCACTTGTTGGGAAGTTTACACGATATCCAGCCTTTTGTCAAGAGGAAATTTTCAATACAGCTGCGCCTTCCAGTCTTGCGCGGGCCCGCAAGAACTGGTATAATAGGCTGGACATCACCCCCGCCTGCCGCTGGCGGGGCAGGAGAGAAAAGAGGAGTGAAGAAGGAATGAGCGAGAAAGAAACGAACCAGACGGCAGAGGAAAAGCCCAAGAAGGAAAAGAAAGCGAAAAAAGGGAAAAAAGAGAAGAAAGAAAAGAAGGAGAAAGCGCCGCAGGTCAAAATCTGCCCCAACTGCGAGGCGGAGATCCCCAAGAAGGCCAAGGTCTGCCCCAACTGCGAGGCAAAGCAGAAGGGCGGAAACAAGCTGCTCCTGATCCTTGTTCCTATTATTGTGCTGTTGGCTGCCGCCTCTGTCTCGATTGCAGTATTTAGTTTCCCGGTTGCCCTGCCGTTCCTCTCGTCTGTATCGGACACGATGCTGGGCCAGGCGATGGGCCTGTCATCCAAGCAGGAGGAGGCAGTGCTGGCCGTGCTGGCGGAGTGCGGTTTCCAGGAGATCAGCGAGATCCGGACCGTCAAGGAAGGGTCCAAGCGCACCAGCTACGCCGTCAGCGACTATGACACGGAGCGTTTCCTCGATGTGGAGGACGCATTTGTTGTACAGCTGCTCAATGAGACAAAGACGGTGGAGTCCATTACCTTCCTGGACCACGATATCTACGCCAACGGCCGGGTTGTCTCCAAGGTCACAGACTACTATCTGGGCCAGGACCAGCGGGACGACTATCTGAAGGCCACCCTGTCCGCAGTCCGGGCGCGTCTGACCTTCCCGGAGACCGCCGTGTTCCCCTCCAGGAGCCACTGGACCTACACGGTGGATGGGGAAACTGTGTCAGTCCAGTCCACCGTAACCGCCAAGGACGGGGCCGGCAAGGAGAGCGTCCAGGCTTTCACCGCCCAGTTTACAGGGGATGAGCTCACCTCCCTGGAGTTCAGCGAGGCAAGCGTGGAGGCAAGCGGGACAGAGAAGGAGGACTGAGCCCCTCCCGATTCCCGGCAGCTCTTAAACGAAGAGGACCAGTCCGATTTTTTCGGACCGGTCCTCTTTTCGCGTGTCGAAAACATGCGGCTGTCTCAAAAGCTGATCACGGCTCACAGGGGGAGGCCCAGCAGCGTCCGCCGGATGATGTCGAAAGCGTTGTGCGCCGCAGAGGTGCGCACGCGGCCGCGGCCCCTTCCCCGGCCGCAGGAGAGCCGCTTGCAGAGGGTCCCCTCCCGGGAGGCCAGGGCGATATAAACCGTGCCCACCTCATTGCCCCAATCGTCCTTGTCCGGCCCGGCCACGCCGGTGACAGACACCGCCAGATCGCTGCCGCAGGCCCTGCGGCACCCCTCCGCCATTGCCCGCGCCACCGGCTCGGAGACCGCGCCGTATTGCTCCAGCAAAGCGTCCGGCACGCCGAGGACGCCGGCCTTGACGCCGTTGGTATAGCTGACCACGCCGCCGCGGAAAACCTTCGATGCGCCGGGCAGGTCGGTCATGCGCTTGGCGATGAGCCCGCCGGTGCAGCTCTCTGCGGCGGATAGGGTCAGCCCCCGCTCCCGCAGCAGGGCGGAGACCACAGCCTCCAGGCTGTCCACGTCCACACCGTAGACCACATCCCCCAGGATGCCCTTCACCTGCTCCACCAGGGGGCGGAGCAGATCCTCTGCCGCCTCCCGGGTCGCCGCCTTGGCGGTGGCCCGGACCATGCACTCGTTGGTCTTGGCGTAGGGGGCCAGGGTGGGATTCGTCAGCTGGGTCATCGGCTCCCGCAGGGCCTCCTCCACCGCGCTCTCGCCCATGCCGAAGATGCGGATCTCATGGCTGACGATCACGCCGTCCGTGAGCCGCTCCAGATAGGGGGCCGCCTGGTGCTCGAACATATATTGGCACTCAAAGGGCGGGCCGGGGAGCATCAGCACATGGACGCCCCCCTCCTGGAAGGCGCAGCCCGGGGCGGTGCCGACGGGATTGGCAAACACCGTACAGCCCACGGGCAGCATAGCCTGCTGGATATTGTTTTCCGGCATCGCCTTGCCCATCTTCGTCTCAAACCAGCTGCGGATTTCCTCCAGGATATCCTGGTGCAGCTCCATTTCCCGCCCAAAGGCCCGGCAGATGGTCTGCTTGGTGAGGTCGTCATAGGTGGGGCCCAGGCCGCCGGTGGTGATGATGATGTCCGCCCGTTTGCGGGCGGTCTCCAGCGCCTCGGTCAGACGCTGGGGGTTGTCGCCCACCACGGTATGGTGATGGACGGTGATACCCAAGGTGCTGAGCCCTTCTGAGACCATCTGCGCATCTGTGTTGGCGACGTTGCCGAGCAGCAGCTCTGTCCCAACGGCAATCAATTCTGCTATCATCGTTCTACATGCCTCCTTTTTCCCCTCTTTTCTTTTGGAAAAAAGAAAAGAAGCTAAAGAAAACCCAATCCTGCCTGCGGCATCAGTATACCACAAAGGAGGCTGTCAATCAACGGCCTGCTCCATGTGCAGCAATTGCAGCAGCCGCTCCCGGTACATCTCCTGCACCCAGGGCAGCTCCCCCAGCCCGGTGAAGACGCAGGAGGCCGTATGCCCGGCCTGCTCCAGGCGGGGTTTCCATTCCTCCGCCATATCCGCCCGGGCGTGGTCCCCGGCCACCAGCATCAGCGGGACAAGCCGGATATGGCGGGGCCCGCCCGGCTCCAGCTGCCGCAGGATGTCCTCCAGGCCCGGCCAGCCCTCCACGGTGCCCACCAGCACATCCTCCCTGCCCTCCAGGCGCAGGGCCGTCTGGAGGGCGGGGTACACCGCGTTGGCAAAGTGCTCCGTGCCGTGGCCCATCAGGACCACCGCCCGCCCCGCCTCCGGCGGGTAGGCCGCCGACAGGCGGCGGGCAAAGCGGCGGATATCCTCCGTGCCTGCCAGCAGCGGGCGGCCCAGCGCGAGCTCCGGAAGGGCGGCGGCCTCCGCCTCCGCCTTCAATTTATCGTATTCGTAGCCGTAGAGCAGATGGGTAGGCTGCACCGCTACCCGCTCCACCCCAGCCTCCCGCAGGCTATCCAGCGCCTGGGCCAGGCTGGGGACTTCCTCCCCCCGCCCGGCCAGGATGCGGCGGATGGTGGGGCTGGTGAAGGCCCGGCGGCAGAGATAGCCGGGGGCGGCCTGCTCCAGCGTCTCCTCCACCGCCGTGATGGCGGCGCGGGCCTCCGGCACGCTGGTGCCGAAGCTGACAATGACGAGGGCCTGCCCCATCTCGCCCCCGCCCCGGCGGCTACCCAATTTCCCCCTGGCGGATGGCGTCCGCCAGCTCCTTGGCGTAGTAGGTAATGAGCATATTCGCCCCCGCCCGGAAGATGGACAGGGCCGTCTCGCACATGATGCGCCGCTCATCCACCAGCCCGGCGGCGGCGGCGGACTTGATCATGGCGTACTCGCCGGACACGGAGTAGGCGCACAGCGGCAGGTCGAAGGCGTCCGCGCACTCCCGGATCACGTCCAGATAGCTGAGGGCGGGCTTGACCATCAGGATATCCGCCCCCTCCGCCGCGTCCAGGGCGCACTCCCGCAGGGCCTCCTTCCGGTTGTGGGGGTCCATCTGATACCCCCTGCGGTCCCCGAAGGCGGGGGCCGAACCGGCGGCCTCCCGGAAGGGGCCGTAGAAGGCGGAGGCGTACTTGGCGGAGTAGCCCATGATGGGGATGTTCTGGAATCCCGCGCCGTCCAGGGCCCGGCGCAGGGCGGCCACATGGCCGTCCATCATGTCGGAGGGGGCCACCATGTCCGCCCCGGCGGCGGCATGGCTGACGGCGATTTTGGAGAGATATGCCAGGGTCTCGTCATTGTCCACCTCCTGGCCGTGGAGGATGCCGCAGTGGCCGTGGTCGGTGTATTCGCACATACACACGTCGGTGATGACGTAAAAATCCGGGAAACTGGCCTTGATGGCCCGCACGGCCTCCTGGACAACGCCATGCTCCGCCCAGGCGGAGGAGCCGCACCCGTCCTTCCCGGCGGGCAGGCCGAAGAGGATGCCGTGGGTCACGCCGTGGGCCAGGCACTCCTCCGCCGCCCGGGCCACGCTGTCCAGCCCGTAGTGGTTCTGGCCCGCGAGGCTTGCAATGGGCCGGACGCCGGAGAGGGTTTCGTCAATAAAGATGGGGTAGATCAGGCTGTCCGTGCTGAGCCGGGTCTCCCGGCAGAGCCGCCGGACGGTGTCAGTCCGCCGCAGGCGGCGGGGGCGGTCAATCAGTTCCATGGTGTGCTTTCCTCCTATTTGCTCATTCAATCAAGCATCTGTGACAGCCGCCAGCTCTGCCAGCGCGTCAATTGTCGCCTGCCCCGCCACCCGGACCGGGATACCGTGCCGCCGGGCCTCAGCGGCGGTCTGCTCACCGATGCACAGCCCGGTCACACGGCTGAAGTCCGCATCCTCCCCCACCGCGGCGAGCAGGCCCTTGACGGTGGAGGCGGAGGTGAAGGTGATGAAATCGAAGCTGCCCAGCGCAGCGCGCAGCGCCTGGGAGCGGGCCCCGCCGTACCGCGTGCGGTAGACGGGGATATCGTCATAGGCGATACCGGCCCGGCCCAGGATCTCCGGCAGCTCGGGGGAGCAGACCTCCGCCCGGAGAAGGAGCACCCGTCCCCGGGCAACCCCCGCCAGGGCATGGCCCAGATGGGCCCCGTCGTAGACGGGCGGGACCAGGTCGGCGGCAAGGCCGCAGGCCGCCAGGGCCTTGGCCGTACCGGGGCCTGCAACTGCCAGTTTCACACCCCCCATGGCCCGGGCGTCCCGGCCCATGGCCCGCAGGCCGTGCCACAGCGCGTCCACCCCAGCCGGGCTGGTGAGGGCCAGCCACTCATAGCGCCCGATCCCCTCCAGCGCCGCCTCCATGTCGGGACAGGGCCAGATGGGGGCGGTCTCAATACAGGGGTACTCGGTCACATCCGCCCCCAGGCCGCGCAGCTTGCCTGCCAAGGTCCCGGCCCTGCCCTTGGGCCGCGTGACCAGGACCCGTTTGCCGTGGAGGGGCTGGCGCTCGAACCAGCACAGCGCGTCCCCCAGGCCGCACACGCCGCCCACCACAATGAGGGCGGGGCTGCGGATGTCCATCTCCGCCGCCCGCTCCGGCAGGGTGGCCAGGGTGGCGGCGCACCGGCGCTGGGTGGGAAGGGTGCCGTTCTCCACCATGGCGGCGGGGGTGCCGCCGTCCATGCCTGCCGCCAGCAGGCCCTGTACAATGGTGGGCATGGCGGTCACGCCCATGAGGAACACCAGCGTCCCCCGGGCCCGGACCAGGGCGTCAAAATCGATGGACAGCGGCTCCCCCTCCCGGGCGTGGCCGGTGATGATGTGGAGGGATGAGCTGTAGTCCCGGTGGGTGACGGGGATGCCGCCGTAGGCCGCCGCCGCGATGGCGGAGGTGACGCCGGGGACCTCCGCGAAGTCCACCCCGGCCTGGGCCAGGGTCTCCAGCTCCTCGCCGCCCCGGCCAAACACGAAGGGGTCGCCCCCCTTCAGCCGCACCACCTGATGGCCCGCCTGGGCCTCCTCCAGCAGGATCCGGTTGATCCGGCCCTGGGGGACCGGGTGGCGGGATGCCTCCTTGCCCACGTCGATGCGGCGGGCCGTGTCCGGGATCAGCTCCAATACGGCAGGGCTGACCAGGCGGTCGTAGACCACCACCTCCGCCTCCTCCAAAGCCTGCCGCCCCTTGACGGTGAGCAGGCCCGGGTCCCCGGGGCCCGCCCCCACCAGTGTTACTTTGCCCGGCATAGCGCGTCCTCCTTCAGCTTTTTTGCCAGCTCCCTGGCCAAATGTTCCCCCTGCTCCGCAGGGCCCTGGGCGGTCCCCCGGCTTGTCCGCTCCGCGTCGTCCACATACAGCCCGGTGATGGTGATAGACGCCCCGGAGACGGCGGCGTAAGCCGCCACAGGGGATGAGCATCCGCCGCCCAGCTCCCGGACAAAGGCCCGCTCCGCCAGGGCGCAGAGGGTGGCCTCCCGGTCCTGAACGCAGCCGAGGAAGGAGGCGTCCATCCCCTCCCGGCACTGGACGGCCAGAATCCCCTGCCCGGCGGCGGGCAGCAGCTCCTGTGGGGAGAAGCGGCGGGAGATGCGCGATTCCAGCCCCAGCCGCTTCAGGCCGGACACCGCCAGCACCAGGGCCCCGTACTCGCCTGCGTCCAGCTTTTGCAGGCGGGTGAGCACATTGCCCCGGATGGGCCGCACCTCCACCCCTGGGAACAGCCCTTGCAGCTGGACGCGCCGCCGGGCCGAGGCGCAGCCGATAGGACGGCCCGTATCCAGCGCCGCCCCGGCGGGCAGCACCAGCGCGTCGCAGGGGTCCTCCCGCCGGGAGAAGGCTGCGATGGGCAGGTCCGGCGGCAGCTCCATGGGCAGGTCCTTACAGCTGTGGACCGTCAGGTCCGCCCGGCCGTCCCGGAGGGCGGCATCCAGCTCCCGGACAAAAAGGCCCTTGCCGCCGATCTTGTCCAGCGTGCGGTCCAAAATCCGGTCGCCGGTGGTCTTCATGGTCACAAGCTCCAGCGCGATCTCCGGGTGGGACCGGCGGATGGCCTCCATCACCAGCTCCGACTGGATCACGGCCAACCGGCTCTCCCGGCTGCCGACGATGATCTTCATAACAGGCTACCTCGTTACTACGGTAATCATCCTTTTCGTTTGAAAAAGAAAAGGATCAAAAGAAACCCCTTCCGCAAAACTGCGTTTTGCGCGGGAACGGCCGGCTGGGTGCGCTGGCCATCTGCAAACGGGCCCTAAGAGCCTGTTTAATATCTCAACGTGTTTGGATTGGCGAGAGGATTTTTTGCCCTGCAAGGCAAAAATCCGCAGGCATCCTAACGGATGGCAAGGATTTTTAACGCTGTCAGGGCGGAAAATACACCGCCAAGACGGGCGCGGGGAGATGTTAAACAGGCTCTAAAGCTCCCCCAGCGCCTCCCGTATTTTCTGCGCGGCAAGGGCGGTGCGGCGGTGGTCGGAGCCGTCCCCTGCCACGCCGGCCACCAGGCCCCCGCCCTCGCAGATGGCGGGGAAAAAGAAATCGCAGTCCCCCGGGCAGTCCGAGCGGTTGAAGGGGATGCCGAGCTGCCGCGCCTCCCGGCCTGCGGCGGCGTTGACCTCCCTGCTGTCTGTAGCCGCCACGGCCAGGGACATGCCGGTCAGGTCCCCGGGCTGGTAGGCGCGGGGGATGTGCCGGACGCCGTCCAGCTCCCGCGCCAGCTCGGGGGCGATCACGGTCACGCACGCGCCGAAACGGCACAGCACCTCCGCCCGGCGCAGGCCCACGGCCCCGCCGCCGATCACTGCGGCCTCCCGGCCGTGGAGATCGATAAACAGGGGGAACCGCATGGCGTCAGGGTTCATCCCGCTTCACCACGACCAGGGAGAAATAGCCGCTATCCTCCGGCGCGTCGGCAAAGCGGGGGTAGACCCGCTCCGCCGCCATGCCGCAGTTCTCCACCATGGCGGCGCAGGGGAGCAGGCCGTGCCCGTCCAGGGTCTGCCGCAGCGCGCCCAGCTCCCGCCCGGCCTTCATAAACACCAGGTTGGCGTCCACTGCCAGGCAGTCCTCCACATCCCGGTGGGAGGCGGGGACGATCAGCAGCCTGTCGCTGCCCTCGCACAGCCCCAGCCCCAGCCGGGCCGCCGCCGCGCAGAAGGAGGGGACGCCCGGGATGATTTCCGCCGTGCAGCCCATGGACAGCACCCGGCGGTGGATGTACAGGTAGGTGGAGTAGATGGAGGGGTCCCCCAGGGTGATGTAGGCCACGGTTTTCCCCTCGTCCAGCAGCGCTGCGATGCCGGCGGCAATCTGGCCGTAGGCTGCGTCCAGCGCCGCCCGGTCCCGCACCATGGGGGTGTGACAGCGCAGCAGGGGTTTCCCCTCCGCCAGCTCCCCCACTATTTTCAGGGCCGTCTGCTCCCCTGCGCCCTTGTCGGGCACGGCAATCACATCCGCCTGGGACAGGATGCGCTGGGCCTTGCGCGTCAGCAGCTCCGGGTCCCCGGGCCCTACGCCCACACCGTATAAAACGCCTCGCTCCATAGCTTATGCCTCCTTCTCTCATATCCCGCAACAAAAGCGCCCTCCCCAGATGGGGAGGGCGTGTTTTTGCAGACAGGAACCGCCCGGCCTCCCCACCTAAGAGCACCGGCGAACCCCGCCGCCGGCAGGCATTCTGGCTCGCGCCCTGACGGCGCATACAGCAGAGGTAAGACTGCGCCGGTTTTTCACCGGACTTCCCCTGCGCGGCGGCTTTTTCATAACAGGGGCAGTATAGCAGTTTTTCGGGAAATTGTAAAGGGGATGCGGAAAATTTCCCGGGGCCGCCGGGCAGAAAAACATGGACAATATCGCACAAATCCACTTGACAAAGCCCGTCTGTTGGCCTAAAGTGGAGACGCTGAAACAGATATTTGATGACATAGGAGAGGACCCGTTTCTATGAAGGATACCGCGATGACGCTCGACCGGCTGCGCGTGGGGGACAGCTGCATTATCAACCAGGTGGGTAATTCCCGGGGGGCGGTGAAGCGCCGCCTCATCGACATGGGGCTCACCCCCGGCACACGCGTCAAGCTTGTGAAAATGGCCCCCTTTGGGGACCCAATGGAGGTGCAGCTGCGGGGGTATGAGCTGTCCCTGCGCAAGGAGGACGCCGCCCAGATCCGCGTCAGCCCCGCCGCCCCCAGCGCTCCGCCCCGGGACACCGTGTCCGAGAGCGCCTACCACCTGGGCAGCGCCTGCCACGGCGAGTGCGCCCGCTGCTCCATGGGCTGCGCCAGCCCCAGGGATCTGGAGGCCATGCACCGGGCCCACCGGCATGAGCAGGAGGAGCACCCGAGCGCCTATGACCCCCGGGCCCACGACACCCGCCAGTGGAAGGTAGCCCTGGTGGGCAACCCCAACTGCGGCAAGACGACCCTCTTCAACGCCCTCACCGGCTCCAACCAGTATGTTGGCAACTGGCCCGGCGTCACGGTGGAGAAGAAGGAGGGGGAGGCCAAGCTGGGGGACGTCCGCTTCACGGTGGTGGACCTGCCGGGCATCTATTCCCTGTCCCCCTACTCCATGGAGGAGCTGGTGGCGCGCAAGTTCATCATAGAGGAGCAGCCGGACGCCATCATCGACATTGTGGACGCCACCAACCTGGAGCGGAACCTGTACCTGACCATGCAGCTGCTGGAGCTGGAGCGGCCGGTGGTGCTGGCGGTGAACTTCATGGACGAGGTGGAGAAGCAGGGGGACAGCATCGACTGCGACCGCCTTGCCGCCCATCTGGGTGTGCCGGTGGTGCCCATCTCCGCCCGGGACGGGGTGAATATTGACCGGCTGGTCCAGGAGGCCCACCGGCAGATGCATACGGGCCTGACCGTGGAGCCCGACGACCTCTACGATGACTTCACCCACGCCGTCCACCACCGGATCGGGGAGCTGATCCACGACCGGGCCTATGCCCAGGGCATCCCCGCCCACTGGGCGGCCATCAAGCTGCTGGCGGGGGATGAGGCGGTGGCCAAGGACCTGGGGCTGGACCAGGCGACGCTGGACCAGATTGACCGGATTGCCGCCGAGTATGAGTCCGCCAGCCCCCTGGGGGACCGGGAAACCCTTCTGGCGGACAGCCGCTACCGGTTTGTAGAGCGGGTGGTGCGCAGCGCGGTGCGGCGCAAGAGCCGCGAGGGGGAGCGGACGGTCACGGAGCGCATCGACGCGGTGGCCACCCACAAATACCTGGCCATCCCCCTGTTCCTGGCGATGATGCTGGTGGTATTCCTGCTGACCTTCAGCGGCCCCGGCGCGTGGCTCTCTGACGGCATCGCGTGGTTTGTGGAGGATGTGCTGTGTCCCGGCCTGGCCGGCTGGCTGGCGGCTGTCCACGCCCCCGCCTGGATGGGCGGGCTGCTGGTGGATGGGCTGGTAGCGGGCGTAGGCGGCGTATTGACCTTCCTGCCCATGATCGCGCTGCTCTTCCTCTTCCTCTCCATGCTGGAGGACAGCGGCTACATGGCCCGGGCGGCCTTCGTCATGGACCGCACCCTGCGCCACTTCGGCCTGTCCGGCAAGGCGTTCATCCCCATGCTGATGGGGTTCGGGTGTACGGTGCCCGCCGTCATGGGCGCGCGGACGATGGAGAACGAAAAGGACCGGCGGATGACCATTCTGCTGGTGCCCTTCATGTCCTGCGGCGCCCGGCTGCCCATCTACGGGCTGATGACCGCCGCCTTTTTCCCGGCCCAGGCGGGGCTGGTGGTGTTCGGCCTGTACCTGCTGGGGCCGGTCATGGCGATCCTGTCGGGCCTCATTTTGAAGCGGAGCCTCTTCCAGGGGGAGCCCGCCCCCTTCCTGCTGGAGCTGCCGCCCTACCGGATGCCCACCTTGAAAAATATCTGGCTCCATGTGTGGGAGCGGGTGCGGGATTTCCTCACCCGGGCGGGCACCATCATTGCCGCCATGAGCGTGGTGGTGTGGTTCCTCCAGAGCTTCGGCCCCAACCTGCGCATGGTGGAGGACACCGCGGACAGCATCCTGGCCCTGGTGGGCGGCGTAATCGCGCCGGTATTCGCCCCCATGGGCTTCGGCGTATGGCAGGCGGCGGTGGCGCTGCTGACGGGCCTGATCGCCAAAGAGGCGGTGGTCAGTTCCATGAGCCTGTTCTACGGCTTCTCCCTGACCGATTATGCCGCCGCCGGCGCGGCCATGTCCGCCACCTTCTCCCCCGCCGCGGCCATGGCCTTTTTGGTCTTCTGCGCGCTCTACACCCCCTGCGTCGCCGCTATCGCCACCATCCGGCGGGAGATGGGCAGCCGCAGCTGGACAGCCCTGGCCCTGGTGTGGCAGCTGGGCATCGCTTGGCTGGCGTCCTTTGCCGCCTACCAGATCGCGCTGCTGCTGTAGGGCTGAGAAGGCGCATAAATGCCCGCCGTCCGGTTGGGACGGCGGGCATCTAAATATGAATAACCATTCCTGGAACCGGTATGCATCGGTTGTGAAGACAGGTCCTTAATACTTCTGGATGTCCTCCAGATCCATCACAAAGACCACCACGCCGCCTACGCTCATCTGTACAGGCATCATGGGGATGGATGGGTTCGGGCCTCCCGGCGACATGGACAGGTTGGAATACGTCATCTGCTGCCGCCGGCCGGCACAGTTTTTGAGGATATCCAGCACAGCCTGCGTCTGATGCTCCTCCACACCGATCATCAGCGTCATGCTCCGCTTCTTCAAAAAGCCGCCGGTGGAGCTGAGAACCGTCGCAAAGAACCCGCTGCGGTTCAAATCGTCCACGGTATCGGGATAGTCGTCGCCTTGGATGACCGCTAAAAGCAGTTTTTTCTTGCTCTTCTCCTTGTCCATGCAACTCACCTCTTCTTTCAGGATATCGATCCATAGGATCTCTGTCTATATTATACCGCATACCGCCCCATTTGCAAGAAAAATCTGCCGGAAGCCGGAATATTTTCTGCCGCCCGGGGGGCGGAGGGGGAGAACGGGCGGCAAAACCCCTTTTTTTCCGACTTTCACCTTTACAAAATTTGCGCATCATGTTACCATGAGGACTAATCAAAAAACTGCCCGTTACATTCGATAAAGGAGAGTATCCCACTATGGCCTTCTACTATCCGGAACCTTCCCACACCTTCAGCGAGTACCTGCTGGTACCCGGCTACACCTCCCCCGACTGCGTCCCTGCCAACGTCTCCCTGCGCACCCCCCTGGTCAAGTACCGCAAGGACCAGGAGGACTGCCCCATCGCCCTGAGCATCCCCCTGGTATCGGCCATCATGCAGTCCGTGTCCAACGATACCCTGGCCGTCGCCCTGGCCAAGGAGGGCGGGCTGTCCTTCATCTACGGCTCCCAGTCCATTGAGAGCGAGGCGGCCATGGTGGCGCGGGTCAAGGGGTACAAGGCCGGCTTTGTCACCAGCGACTCCAACCTCCCCCCCCAGGCGACCCTCCAGGACGTGCTGGCGCTGAAGGCCCGCAACGGCCACTCCACTGTGGCGATCACCGAGGACGGTTCCAACGAGGGGCGGCTGCTGGGCATCGTCACCAGCCGGGACTACCGCGTCAGCCGCATGGACCCCGCCACCCGGGTGGAGGAATTCATGACCCCCCTCAGCCGCCTGATCACCGCCCCCGAGGGCACCTCCCTGAAGGAGGCCAATGACATCATCTGGGACCACAAGCTCAACTCCCTGCCCATCGTCAGCAGCAGCGGCCGCCTGCTCTACTTTGTCTTCCGCAAGGACTACGAGCAGCACAAGGATAACCCCGGCGAGATGCTCGACAGCCACAAGCGGTACATGGTGGGCGCGGGCATCAACACCAAGGACTACGAGCAGCGCGTCCCCGCCCTCATCGAGGCGGGGGCGGATGTGCTGTGCATCGACTCCTCCGAGGGCTACTCCTGCTGGCAGGAGAAAACCCTCTCCTTCATCCGGGAACGCTACGGCGAGCGCGTCAAGGTGGGCGCGGGCAACGTGGTGGACCGGGACGGGTTCCTGTTTTTGGCCAAGGCCGGCGCGGACTTTGTAAAGGTGGGCATCGGCGGCGGCTCCATCTGCATCACCCGGGAGACCAAGGGCATCGGCCGGGGGCAGGCCACCGCCCTGATCGAGGTGGCCGCCGCCCGGGACGAGTATTTCCGGGAGACCGGCATCTATGTCCCCATCTGCTCCGACGGCGGCATTGTCCACGACTACCACATGACCCTGGCCCTGGCGATGGGCGCGGATTTCATCATGCTGGGCCGTTACTTCGCCCGCTTTGACGAGAGCCCCACCAACAAGGTGCTGGTAGGCGGCCAGTACATGAAGGAATACTGGGGGGAGGGCTCCAACCGCGCCCGGAACTGGCAGCGCTATGACCTGGGCGGCGGCAGCGGTTTGGCCTTCGAGGAGGGCGTGGACTCCTATGTCACCTACGCCGGCTCCCTCAAGGACAATGTGGCCAAGAGCCTGTACAAGGTCAAGTCCACTATGTGCAACTGCGGCGTCACCTCCATCCAGGCCCTTCAGGAGAATGCCCGCCTGACGCTGGTCTCCGCCACGTCCATCGTGGAGGGCGGCTACCATGACGTGGTGCTCAAGCCCCACGGCGGCGCGGCACAGAACGGGTAAGCGGCTGCCGTAAGGGCGCTGTGACAGGAGATCGGGGGAGGATGTCTGTGGGAAAAAACATTGTGGCGCTGATGCTGCTGGAGTATGAAAACTTCACAAAATCGGAACGGAAGATCGTCGACTATGTGCTTGAGCACCAGAAGGAGACACAGTATATCAGCATCACGGACCTGAGCGCCGTGTGCGAGGTAGCTGTGTCCACCATATCGGTGTTCTGCCGCAAGCTGAAGCTGGCGGGCTTTAATGACTTCAAGCTGGAGCTGGCCCGCGCGTCGCTGATGACCGGGCCGGACCCGGAGGCGGCGGCTGTCGCGGGGGAGATCCTCCCGGATGACACCACCGGCATCGTGATGGGTAAGGTCCTGCACAACGCCCAGGACACCCTGAACAAAGCCTACCATATGCTCTCAGAACCCTCTGTCGACCGGGCGGTGGGGCTGATGCTGGGCGCCCGGCAGGTCGTCTGCCTGGGCCAGGGCAACCACTCCATCGTGTCCCTGGCGGCCTGGGCCCAGTTTTCCACCACCTCCCCCAAGTTCAAGACCATTCAGGACTCCCACCTGCAGGCCGTGATCCTCTCCACCCTCACGCCGGAGGATGTGGTGCTCTACTTCTCCTACTCCGGCGCAACCCATGAGGTGATGGCGGCGGCGGAGACCATCCAGGGCCGGGGGGCGAAGCTGATTCTGGTCACACGTTTCCAGAACTCCCCCGCCAGTTTCTACGCCGACACAGTGCTCCTGTGCGGCCCCAACGAGCAGCCCCTGCAGTTCGGCTCCACCGAGGCTTTGATTGCCCAGCTGTATGTGGTGGACGTCCTGCTCAGCGAGTTTGCCCGCCGCTCCCCGGACGAGGCGGAGCGGTGCCGCCGGGCCGTAGGGAAGACGCTGGCCCAGCGGACAATGTGAGGTCACAGTGCTGTGAATGAATTTTTCAACCCCGAGAAGGGGATCTGGGCCTGGCTGAGCGCCATGGTGGACGTAGTGGGCCTGTCCATCTTGTGGCTGATACTGTGCCTGCCCGTCGTCACCATCGGGCCTGCCACCGCGGCCCTCTATTATACAGTGGTCAAATATGTCCGCGGCCGGGAGCCCGGCGCTTTCGGCGGCTACCTCCGCTCCTTTGCGGCTAATTTCAAGGTGGGGAGCCTCGCCACGCTTCTATGCTGCGGGGCGGGGGCGGTATTGGCCGGCGGCTATGGGGTGATGCGCGCCTCCACCGGGACGGGCAGTACGGCGGAGCTCCTGTTTGCCGTCTACCACTTCGCCCTGTTCCTGCCTGCCGGGGTCCTCTGCTGGCTGTTCCCCCTGCTGGGGCGGTTCACCTTCGGCGTGAAGGGGCTGTTTGTCACAGCTCTCCAGCTGGCGGTACGGCACCTGCCCTCCACAGTGGTGGTTGTGCTTCTGACGGCGGAGACGGCGGCCTTCTGCGCCGCCAACTGGTGGCCAGCCCTGTTTATGCCGGCAATAGCGATGCTGCTGGCATCCCTCTTCCTTGAGCGGGTTTTCCAGAAGTACGCGCCGGAACCGGCCGGCCAGGACGGGGAAGAATAAAAAATCTGTCAGAAAACCACGCAGGGTTTTCTGACAGATTTTTTCTTATTCGTAGCGCAGCGCCTCGATGGGGTCCATTTTCGCCGCCTTGCTGGCCGGATAGTACCCGAAGAAGATCCCCACGGCCAGGGAAAACCCAGCCGCCAGCGCAACGCTGCCCAGATCGGGCAGGGTGGGCACCCCCAGCAGCGTACTGCCCAGATACCCAAAGGCCGCGCCCAGGATAATCCCGATTACGCCGCCCACCAGGCAGATCAGGGCGCTTTCCACCACAAACTGCATCTGGATGTTGGCATTGGTGGCGCCCAGGGCCTTCCGCGTACCGATCTCCCGGGTGCGCTCGGTGACGGAGACAAGCATGATGTTCATCACGCCGATGCCGCCCACCAGCAGGGAGATGGCCGCAATGACGGCAATGGCGATGGAGAGCGTACCCATCATGTCGTTGACGGAGGCGATGATGCTCTCCATGCTGGTGGCGGAGATGGAGTAGTCATCATTGCGCCGGTAGTAGCGGCCCAGGAACTCCTCCAGCCGGGCCGCCACCGACGAGCTGTCCGCATCCGCCCGGGCCAGCACGGTGATATTGGAAAACCCGTCGCTGCCGCCGCTGAGCCGTTTGGCAGCGGAGAGGGGGATGTACAGGGAGGTGGAGATGTCCCGCTCCGAGCCGGTGTAGATCAGGAAGGCTGAGGCTTCATATTTGTAGATGCCCACAATCCGCAGCCGCAGCCGGTCCGCGCCCACCTCCACGGACAGCTCGCTCCCCAGGGCCGCCTGTTGGTCGCCGCCGAACATGTTGGAAACCAGCTTGTCGCTGACGACGCAGACCATCCGTCCCCCCTCGTCGTCCCGGTCCTCCAGGAAACGGCCGGCCAGCAGCTCCAGATCGTCCACAGCAAAATAGCCGTTGTTGACGCCGGTGACGCCTACGTTGGCGTAGAGCCGCCCGTCCTTGGCCCGGCCGCTGCCCACGCTCTCCGAGAGGCTGACGGCGGCGATGTCCTCCGCATACCGCTCCTGCATCTCCTGGATCATCTTCTCCGAGATCAAATCCTCCTCATCGGGCTTGCCGGTCATGCCCATCATGCCGGACATGGGGTCAGCGGACTCCGTCTCCCGCAGGGAGATGGAGATGGTGGACGCCCCCAGGCCGCTCATGGTGCCGGTGATGGAGCTGGACAGCCCGTCGCCCACGGTGAGGATGCCGATGACGGCGGCAATCCCGATAATGATGCCCAGCATAGTCAGCAGCGAGCGCATCTTGTTCGAGCGCAGGCCCTCAAAGGACAGGCGCAGGCTCTCTAACAATCCCACCGGTCACTCACCTCCCTCGCCGCCGCGGTAGAGCAGGCCGTCCCGCATGGTCAGCATCCGGCCTGTCTCCGCCGCCAGCTCCCCGTTATGGGTGATGAAGACAATGGTTTTCCCCTGCTCCCGGTTGAGCTGGTGGAACAGGTCCATGACCAGACGGCCTGTCTTGCTGTCCAATGCGCCGGTGGGCTCGTCGGCCAGGATAATGGCCGGGTCATTGGCCATGGCCCGGGCGATGGCTACCCGCTGCTTCTGGCCGCCGGAGAGCTCGCTGGGCTGGTGGTTCATCCGGTCCGCCATGCCCACCATGTCCAGCAGCTCCTTGGCCCGCTCCGTCCGCCGCCGCTGGGGCACGCCGGCATACATCATGGGCAGCTCCACATTTTTCAGGGCGCTGGTGCGGGAGATCAGGTTGAAATTCTGGAACACAAAGCCGATTTTCCGGTTGCGGATGGATGAGAGCTCTGCGTCCGCCGCGTCCTCCACCACCGTCCCATCCAGGAAATAGCTGCCCAGGGTGGGCCGGTCCAGCACGCCAATGACGTTCATCAGCGTGGACTTGCCGGAGCCTGACGCGCCAACAATGGCAACGAACTCCCCCTCCCGCACATCCAGGTCAATGCCATGGAGGATTTCCAGCTCGTGGGGCTGGCCCACGTAGAAGCGTTTGATAATCCCCCGCATCTCAATAAGGCTGCGCGTCTCCCCCATCACATGCCACCTGCCATCATAACCTCCATGCCGGTGGGCTTCTTCCCGGCGGGCAGGGCCTGGCCCAGCAGATGGCGGTACTCGTCCGCCTCCGAGACAACCCGCAGCCCCTCCGATATGCCCTCCCCGGAAATCACAATATCCAGGTCGTCGTCCATGCCGGTGGTGACGGGCAGCTCCGTGAGCAGGTAGGTCCCGTCCTCCTGCTCCACCACCCCGATGACGCAGCTCTGCCCCGCCTCATTCTCATAGACCGCGTAGTAGGGCACGGCCAGCACCCGCTCCTGCCGGGCGATGATGTAGTCCAGCTGGGCCTCCATGCCGATCTTCAGGCCGGAGTCCGGGGTGGTGATCTCCACCTCGGCGGCGAAGACCGCGTCGCCCGTGGTGTCGGTGAGGCCCTGGCCGGTCTTGTTGGCCGTGGGGGCGATACTGGTGATGACGCCCTCCACCGTCTTCCCCTTGATGGCGTCTGCGCTGATGACCGCCTTCATCCCCTCCTGGACGGAGCCCACGTCGTACTCCTTCACGCTGGTCTCTACCACCAGGTTGTCCACGTCCTCAATGACGAACAGGAGCCCGGAGCCGGAGGAACCTACCTTTGCGTACACAGCCGTCACCGTCCCGGCGTTGGGCGCGGTGATCTCCGTACTGTCCAGGTCTGCCCGCAGCTGGCGCAGGCTCGTCTCGCTGACGGCCTTGTTGGCGCCGGCATAGGCGCTGTTGAGACTGTTGCGGTAGGACTCCAGCTGGTTCTGGGCAGAGACGTTGGCGGCCTGCAAATTGGCCTGGGCAGTCTGATAGGCGGTGTAGGCCGTCTCCACTGCGGTGGCGTAATCGGCCAGGGCGTTGTCCACGCTGGTGACAGCCGCGTTGTACTGGGTAATGGCAGCGGCGTAGGTCTCCGTGGCGTTCTCAATGTTCCGCTCTGTGGTGGTCAGCTGGCGCTGGTAAGCGTCCCGGGAGGCGATGGCCTGGTCCAGCTTGGCCTCCGCTTGGGCGACGGCGGCCTCCGCGCTGGCAACCTTCCCCTCCAGCTGGGCTACGGCAGTCCCCAGCTGCGTGGCCTCCTGGGCCAAGGCGGCCTGGCGGCTGGCGGCGTTGGAGAGCTGCTCCAGCTCCGACCGGGCGGCGGCAATCTGCTGCTGGAGCTGGGCCTGCACGGCGGGGTCCGCCTCCCCCTCCAGCTGGGCGCTCAGGGCGGTGATGGTGTTTTGCAGCTGGGTGATGCGGGCGGTGTAGTCCCCGCTGCCCAGACGGTCAAGCTCCCATTGGCAGCGGTCCAGACGGTCTTCCGCATCCGCTAAATCGTCCTCCAGGTCTGCCAGCTCGTCCTCCGCATCCGCCAGGTCGTCCCGGGCATCTCCGATATCGTTTTCCGCGTCGTAGAGGTCCTCCTGGGTGTTGGTATAGGTCTCCTGGGCAGTCTCCAGGGCGGTCCTGGCGCTGCGCAGGGACGCCTCCTGGTTTAACAGGGTGGTGTTCTCCCCCGCGTCCAGCCCCTCCTTGTACCGCTCGTATGTATTGACTGCGGAGGTATAGCTGTTGTAGGCGTTGGTGACGGCGCTCTCCGCATTGAGGATGGAGCTGTTGAGCCCATCCTCCAGCGTAGCCTTGAACTGCTCATAGTTGTCCTTGGCCGCTGCGATGGACGCCGCGCTGGTACCGCTGGAGGCGCTGAGGCTGGCCTCCTGGCTCTCAATGGAGTCCAGGATATTCTGCCCGTCCAGCCGCGCCAGGAGCTGGCCCTCCTCCACGTAGTCGCCCACCTCCACCAGCACCTCCTGGACCGTGTAGGCCATGGTGGAGTATACCATCATGCTCTCCGCGCTCTCCACAGTGCCGGTGGCGGAGATGCTGTCCTCCATGTCCATGTACTGGAGGACCGTGGTGCCAGAGAGGTCCAGCACTGCCGAGCCCGCCCGTGCGTCCTTGGGGGACAGGAAAAAGACGGCGAGAACCACCGCCAGGCAAATCCCGGCGATCACCTTCCCTTTCCCGGCCAGCCGGACCTTCAGCGGCTTTTTCACAGCCACCCCCGCGCCGTCGGTTTTTTTCCTGAATTGCAGCATGGATTTTACCTCCCAGTCGTGTTTGTTCAGAATCTGTCATGGCGGGCCAAGCGCATCCCGGCTGCCGCCGTCCCGGAATGTCTGTCCAGATCAGGATATGCGCCCAGCCTGCCAACATTTCCAGGCTTGTTAACGGCAATATACACCATCCAGCTGGTGGAATGTCAAGAAAAATGTATCCTGCCGCCCATTTTCCCGCCCTTCCCCCAGCTGGAGCCCCAGCCCTGGGGCCCGGGCGAAGCAACCCCCGTTGTCTTGCGGCTATTATATCAAACAGTGGGGGAAATGAATGAATATTTGATGAATTTTTGTCCAACGCGCAGCAAAACGGCGCATCCGATTCTGATGCGCCGTTCTGCACCGGCTTACGCAGTACCGCCCGCGCTCCCCAGCCAGGCGCGCCGCAATGCCGCTGCCAGGGCCGGGATTTCCTCATCCCGGAGGGAGGCGTAGCCCAGCACAACGGTGTTTGCCGGGCACCGCTCCGCCTGCTCCATATAGTACCCGCCCAGGCCCCGCAGCCGCACCCCGGCGGCAAAGGCAGACGCCTCCATGGCAGCCTCCCCCGGGCCGTCCAGCAGGGTCAGCAGCAGATGGAGGCCGGTGTGCCGCCCCTGGAGGCGAATCCGCTCCCGGCCGAAGGCGGCCTCCAGCTCCCGGACGAGCCGCTCCATGCGCCCCTTGTAGGCCCCCCGCATCCGGGCCAGATGGCGGGTAAAATACCCCTCCGCCAGAAAACGCCGCAGGGTCTGCTGCTCAAAGCGGCTGACCGTGTTGGCATAGCTGCCGAAGGCGGCCCGGTACCGCTCCAGCAGGGGCCCTGGCAGCACCATGCAGGCGATGCGGATGCTGGGGGCGAGGCTCTTGGAGAAGGTACACAGGTACACCACCGGCCCGCCGGGGCCGGCCATGCCCTGGAGGCTGGGCAGAGGGCGCATGTCAAAGCGGAATTCCGCGTCATAGTCGTCCTCCAGGATATAGCGTCCCGGCTGGGCGGCGGCCCACCGCAGCAGCTGGGCCCGGCGGCCCACCGGCATGGTCACGCCGGTGGGAAAGTGGTGGCTGGGCGTGACATAGCAGAGGCTGGCGCCGCTTTCCTCCAGGCCGGCGGGGGACAGGCCGCTGCCGTCGATCTCCACACTCCGGCAGGGCACGCCGTTGTTTTCCAGGATGGTCCTGGGCCGGTCATAGCCCGGGTTCTCCACCGCCGCCGTGCAGCCGGGGCCCCGCAGCAGCTGGGCCAGCAGCCCCAGCAGGTATTCCACACCCGCCCCCACCACAATCTGCCCCGGGTCGCAGGCCACGCCCCGATAGGCGCGCAGGTATACCGCCAGCTCCCGGCGCAGCTCCCCATCCCCCTGCCGGTGGCCGTGGCAGAGCAGCTCCGGCCCGGCGTACAGCAGCTCCTTTTGGATGCGCCCCCAGGTGCGGAAGGGGAAGAGGGCGGTATCCACCGCGCCGGTGGACAGATCGAATCTGGGCGCCGGTTCCGGCGGGAGCTCCAAGGGTGGGAGAGGGGCCTGGGGCGGCTGGGAGGGCCCCCCAACATATTCCAGGACAAAAAATCCGCTCTTGGGCCGGGCCTCCAGATAGCCCTCCGCCACCAGCATCTGGTAGGCCGTGTCCACCGTGTTCACCGCTACCGCCAGCTGCCCCGCCAGGCTCCGCTTGCCGGGCAGGCGGTCCCCGCAGTGCAGGCGGCCGGAGCGGATCTGCCCGGCAAGGCTCTCATAGAGCTGCTGGTAAAGGGGGATGGATGCGGCCGGGTCCAGGCAGAATGTGAGATCCAGCATAGCGCCCTCCAACTGATACCATAAAAAATTTGTATTCTGGTAGTTTCAATAGAGCCAGATAGCTGTATAATAGCATCATCAATACCAGCCGTCAAGAGGGCGGCCAAAAGGAGGGCAATCCATATGAACCAGTCCCATCAGAAGCTTCTCAAGCTCTGTGCCGCCGCAGTGATGACGGCGATTGTCTTTGTGGGCAACTATCTTCGTATTACCATGCCGGTGCCTGTGGGCGGTGTGACGTCCTTTACCCTGGCTAATATCCTGTGCGCCCTGGCCGGTATCCTGCTGGGGCCCTGGTATGGTTTCCTGGCGGCGGGCCTTGGGAGCGCGTTTTACGATCTGACCAACCCCAACTATGTGGCCGAGGCGCCCATCACCCTGCTGACCAAGGGCATGTACGGCCTGATCGCCGGGCTGGTGCTGTACTATCTCTTCAAAAATGCCAAGGAGAAGTACGGCGCACAGGTGGCGTCCGCCGCCTGCGCAGCGGTGAGCTATATGCTGGTCTACTCCATCAAGGTGTACTATTACAATGGTATGCTGATCAGTGGCTTCACCGAGCCGGTCCAGTGCTGGGCAGGGGTGCTGTCCCGCCTGCCGGCCACGATCACCAACGGCGTTATCGCTATCATCTTTGCCCCCATCCTGGGCGTTGCGCTGATGAAGGCGCTCAAGTCCGCACATTTGGACAAGATCCTGGCGTGACAATTCAGGAAAAGGGAGGGCGCAGCCGTTATCACGGTGTGCCCTCCCTTTTTGCGTTTATGGGGCCTGCTGCTTCTTTGTTTCGGAAATCGGTGCTTTTGTATCTCTCAAAGAAAACCAATCATCCGATCCCATCTCCTGTCGGAAAAAGGTTCGGATGATATGCTCTGTCTTGTGTTGATAAAAAGACCAGACGATCCTCATGCATCAAAACCAACTCAAAGCCCAGCGCAGCGGGTTTGAGTTGGAAAGGATGAGCAAAGGAGCGGAACGCAGTTTTAAGGCGGCCCCTTTTGGGGCCGCCTTAAAACGGAGTGGAGCGGATTTCGCTCCGACGTGGTGCCGGTGGTGGGACTCGAACCCACACGGTGTCGCCACCGGCGGATTTTGAATCCGCTACGTCTACCATTCCATCACACCGGCAAATAACAGCCCTATTATACTATACTGCAAGGCAAAATACAAGCCCCAGATAAAAAGCCGCAGGCGTATCCGCATAAAAAAATGACAAAAACTTCTTGACAAAAAGCACACAAAATGGTAAACTGAGGTGCTTATATATAAAGAAGAAACGGATAGAAACTCCACCTACTAACCACACTATAGCATTTTTTCACGAAAAAGGCAAGAGCAAATTCAAACAAAAGTATCAACACACCCGGGCGTATCTATCCGTGCCCGGGAACTATGCGGCCCGGACGCCGGATGGGTCAAGGCGGAGCCGGAAGCGCGGAAAGGCAGATGAGTGTAACAAGATGGCCAAGGACAAATATTACGGCAAAACGCTGCGAAAGAACTTTGCCCGGCATGAGGAAATCATGCCCATGCCCAACCTGCTGGAGATCCAGAAGACCTCCTACCAGTGGTTTCTGGACACCGGCCTGCGGGAGGTGTTCGCTGACGTAGGGGTCATCAGCGACTACGCGGGCACCCTGGAGCTGAGCTTTATCGATTTCAGCATGGACGAACCGCCCAAATACGGCGTGGAGGAGTGCAAGGCCAGGGACGTCAACTACGCTGCCCCCCTGAAGGTCAGCGTGCGCCTGCGCAACAAGGAGACTGAGGAGATCAAGGAGCAGGAGATCTTTATGGGGGACTTCCCCTTGATGACCAAGTCCGGCACCTTTATCGTCAACGGCGCCGAGCGCGTGGTGGTCTCCCAGATCGTCCGCTCCCCGGGCATCTACTACGGCAAGGAGGTCGACGTCAAGACTGACCTGCCCATCCTCACCTCCCAGATCATCCCCTACCGCGGCGCATGGCTGGAGTATGAGACGGACACCAACGAGCTGTTCTGGGTCCGCATCGACAAAAACCGCAAGCTGCCTGTCACCTGCCTCATCCGCGCCGTAGGCCTGCGGACTGACGCGGATATCCTGGCCTATTTCGGGGATGACCCCACCATCCTGGCCACCCTGGAGAAGGACACCTGCAAGACCTATGAGGAGTCCCTGCTGGAGATCTACCGGAAGCTGCGTCCCGGCGAGCCGCCCACGGTGGACTCCGCCGAGGCCCTGATCAACAACCTCTTCTTTGACCCCCGCCGCTACGACCTGAGCATGGTGGGCCGTTATAAATTCAACAAGAAGCTGGCCCTGTGGGTCCGCGCCGCGGAGCGCACCCTCCTGGAGCCCGTGGTCCACCCCGCCACCGGGGAGATCCTCCACGAGCCCGGCCATGTCCTTACCCGGAACGAGGCCCGGGAGCTGGACGCCATCGGCGTCAACGAGGTGGTTGTGGATGTAGACGGCAAGCCCATGAAGCTCTTCTCCAACCATATGTGCGAGCTGAGCAGCTATGTGGACTTCGACCCCCTGACCGAGTGCGGCATCAAGGAGCGGGTCCGCTTCAGCGTCCTCCAGGAGCTGCTGGGCCAGTACCAGGGCGCGGAGCTGAAGGACGCCATCCGCTCCCACATCGACGAGCTGATCCCCAAACACATCATTGTAGACGACATCCTGGCCTCCATCAACTATATGAACGCCCTGGCCCACGGCCTGGCGGCCAAGGACGACATTGACCACCTGGGCAACCGCCGCCTGCGGTGCGTGGGCGAGCTGCTGCAAAACCAGTTCCGCATCGGCTTCTCCCGGATGGAGCGTGTCATCCGGGAGCGCATGACCATCCAGGATCTGGACATTGTCACCCCACAGAGCCTCATCAATATCCGCCCCGTCACCGCCGCCATCAAGGAGTTCTTCGGCTCCAGCCCCCTCAGCCAGTTTATGGACCAGACCAACCCCCTGGCCGAGCTGACCCACAAGCGCCGCCTGAGCGCCCTGGGCCCCGGCGGCCTGAGCCGTGAGCGGGCCAGCATGGACGTGCGTGACGTCCACTACAGCCACTACGGCCGCATGTGCCCCATTGAGACCCCTGAAGGCCCCAACATCGGCCTGATCAACTACCTGTCCACCTATGCCCGGATCAATGAGTACGGCTTCATCGAGGCCCCCTTCCGCAAGGTGGACCATGAGACGGGCCGGGTCACTGACGAGGTGGTCTACATGACCGCCGACGTGGAGGACCAGTATATTGTGGCCCAGGCGGCGGAGCCCACCGATGAGGACGGCCATTTCCTCAACGAGCGTATTACCTGCCGCCACCGTGATGAGATCATTGGCGTGGAGAAAACAAAGGTAGACTTTGTGGACATCAGCCCCCGGATGATGGTGTCCATCGCCACGGCCATGATCCCCTTCCTGCCCAACGACGACGCCAACCGCGCCCTCATGGGCGCCAACATGCAGCGCCAGGCCGTGCCCCTGCTCAAGCCGGAGGCCCCCATCATCGGCACCGGCATGGAGCACAAGATCTGCATGGATTCTGAGATTGTTGTCCTGGCTGAGGGCGACGGCGAGGTGGTCAAGGTGGACGCCACCGCCGTCTCTGTCAAGTACGACAGCGGCGTCACCAGGGAATACAAGCTGGTCAAATACCTGCGCTCCAACCACACCACCTGCATCAACCAGCGGCCCATTGTCTCCGTCGGCGAGCGGGTCCACGGCGCGGACCCGGCTGCCGGGATTTCCGCCTCCGTCCTGGCCGACGGCCCCGCCACCGAGCAGGGGGAGATCGCCCTGGGCCGGAACATCCTGGTTGGCTTCATGACCTGGGAGGGCTACAACTACGAGGACGCCGTCCTGCTCAACGAGCGCATGGTCCGCGACGACGTGTACACCTCCATCCACATTGAGGAGTACGAGATCGACGCCCGCGACACCAAGCTGGGGCCCGAGGAGATCACCCGGGATATCCCCAATGTGGGCGAGGACGCCCTGAAGGACCTGGACGAGCGGGGTATCATCCGCATTGGCGCGGAGGTCCACTCCGGCGATATCCTGGTGGGCAAGGTGACGCCCAAGGGCGAAACCGACCTCACCGCCGAGGAGCGCCTGCTGCGGGCCATCTTCGGTGAGAAGGCCCGGGAGGTCCGCGACACCTCCCTGAAGGTGCCCCACGGCGAGAGCGGCATTGTGGTGGACGCCAAGGTGTTCACCCGGGAGGCCGGCGACGAGCTGGGGCCCGGCGTCAACGAGGTGGTCCGGGTCTATATCGCCCAGAAGCGCAAGATCAGCGTGGGCGACAAGATGGCCGGCCGCCACGGCAACAAGGGCGTTGTCTCCCGCATCCTGCCCCAGGAGGATATGCCCTTCCTGCCCGACGGCACGCCGCTGGACATCGTGCTGAACCCCCTGGGCGTGCCCTCCCGTATGAACATCGGCCAGGTGCTGGAGGTCCATCTGGGCTACGCCGCCAAGGCCCTGGGCTGGAAGGTGGCCACCCCCATTTTCGACGGGGCCAACGAGCAGGATATTGCCGACGCCCTCCAGCTGGCCGGGCTGAACCCCGAGGGGAAGAGCTGGCTCTACGACGGCCGCACCGGCGAACGCTTTGACAACAAGGTCACGGTAGGCTATGTCTACTTTATGAAGCTCCACCATCTGGTGGACGACAAGATCCATGCCCGCTCCACTGGCCCCTACTCCCTGGTCACGCAGCAGCCCCTGGGCGGCAAGGCCCAGTTCGGCGGCCAGCGCTTCGGTGAGATGGAAGTCTGGGCCCTGGAGGCCTACGGCGCGTCCTACACCCTCCAGGAGATCCTGACGGTCAAGAGCGACGACGTGACCGGGCGCGTGCATACCTATGAGGCCATCGTCAAGGGCCACAACGTCCCCAAGCCCGGCGTGCCCGAGTCCTTCAAGGTGCTTGTCAAGGAGCTCCAGAGCCTGTGCCTGGATATCCAGGTGCTGGATAAGGACGGCAATATCATTGAGCTGAAGGACGATGACGACGATATGACCACCTTCAACCTCAACCGCATGGACGACCGGGATGACCGGGAGGAATATGTGGCTGACGACGCTGCCTTTGAGGAGTCCGGCTACGCCATTGAGGACGTGGAAGAGGACGACTTTGAAGCCGACGGCGGCGACGAGGATGAGTTTTAATCGGAGGAGGAGCCGGAAAATATGAGTTATGTGGAATTTGACGCCATCAAAATCGGCGTCGCTTCTCCGGAGATGATCCGTGAGTGGTCCTACGGCGAGGTAAAAAAGCCGGAGACCATCAATTACCGCACCCTGAAGCCCGAGCGGGACGGCCTGTTCTGCGAGCGCATCTTCGGGCCCACCAAGGACTGGGAGTGCCACTGCGGCAAGTACAAGAAGATCCGCTACAAGGGCAAGGTCTGCGACCGCTGCGGCGTGGAGGTCACCAAGAGCAAGGTCCGCCGTGAGCGCATGGGCCACATTGAGCTGGCCACCCCGGTCAGCCACATCTGGTACTTCAAGGGCATCCCCTCCCGGATGGGCCTGCTGCTGGATATCAGCCCCCGCATCCTGGAGAAGGTGCTGTACTTTGCCAACTATATTGTCACCGAGCCCGGGGAGACGCCGCTGATCAAGAACCAGATCCTTTCGGAAAAAGAGTACCGGGACATGCGGGAGAAGTATGAGGACGACTTCCAGGCCGGCATGGGCGCGGAAGCGGTGAAGAAGCTGCTGGCGGACATCGACCTGGAGCAGCTCTCCGCCCAGCTCCACGCGGAGCTGCGCAACGCCGCCGGCCAGAAGAAGGCCCGTATTGTCAAACGCCTGGAGGTGGTGGACGCCTTCCGCATCTCCGGGAACAAGCCGGAGTGGATGATCATCGACGTGCTGCCGGTGATCCCGCCGGAGATCCGCCCCATGGTGCAGCTGGACGGCGGCCGGTTCGCCACCAGCGACCTCAACGACCTCTACCGCCGCGTTATCAACCGCAACAACCGCCTCAAGCGGCTCATCCAGCTCAAGGCCCCCGATATCATCGTGCGCAACGAGAAGCGGATGCTGCAGGAGGCCGTGGACGCCCTCATTGACAACGGCCGCCGGGGCCGCGCCGTCACCGGCGCCAATAACCGGGCCTTGAAATCCCTCAGCGACATGCTCAAGGGCAAGCAGGGCCGTTTCCGCCAGAACCTGCTGGGCAAGCGCGTGGACTACTCCGGGCGCAGCGTTATCGTGGTAGGCCCGGAGCTGAAGATCTACCAGTGCGGCCTGCCCAAGGAGATGGCCCTGGAGCTGTTCCGCCCCTTCATCATGAAAAAGCTGGTGGAGGACGGGGCCGCCAACAATATCAAGTCCGCCAAAAAGATGGTGGATAAGGGCCGTGCCGAGGTATGGGACGCCCTGGACGTGGTCATCAAGGACCACCCCGTCATGCTCAACCGCGCCCCCACCCTCCACCGCCTGGGCATCCAGGCCTTTGAGCCGGTGCTGGTGGAGGGCCGGGCCATCAAGCTCCATCCCCTCACCTGTACCGCTTTCAACGCCGACTTCGACGGCGACCAGATGGCTGTCCACGTCCCCCTGTCCGCCGAGGCCCAGGCCGAGGCGCGGCTGCTGATGCTCTCCGCCAACAACCTGCTGCGCCCCCAGGACGGCGGCCCTGTCACCGTCCCCTCCCAGGACATGGTCCTTGGCTCCTACTACCTCACCTATGTCAACGACGATGAGGCCGGCGCAGGCAAGGTGTTTGTCAACGAGGACGAGGTCATGCTGGCCTACAATGACCATGTGATCGGCATCCACGCCCCCATCCGGGTCCGCCGCAGCTTCACCTACAAGGGTGTGACCAGCCAGCGGCTGGTGGAGATCACCGCCGGGCGGATCATCTTCAACCAGAACATCCCCCAGGACCTGGGCTTCGTGGACCGCGACGACCCCAGCCACATGTGTGACTACGAGATCAACATGACCTGCGGCAAGAAGGAACTGGGCAAGATCGTGGACCGCACCATCCGCTCCCACGGCTTCACCGTGGCCAGCGAGGTGCTGGACAACATCAAGTCCACGGGCTACAAGTACTCCACCCGGGGCGCGATCACCATCTCCATCTACGACATGTCCGTACCCTCCAAGAAGTACGAGCTCATTGAGGAGACGGAGCACCGAATCCTTGCCATTGAGAACGAGTACAAGATGGGCTTCATGACCAACGACGAGCGTTACCGCGCTGTGGTCAGCGAGTGGGAAAAGACCACCGAGGACGTTACCGACGCCCTGCAGAGCAACCTGGAGGAGCTCAACCCAATCTATATGATGGCCACCTCTGGCGCCCGCGGCTCCATGAAGCAGATCCGCCAGCTGGCAGGTATGCGCGGCCTGATGGCGAACACCGCCGGCCGCACCATCGAGATCCCCATCAAGTCCAATTTCCGTGAGGGCCTGAGCGTGCTGGAGTACTTCATCTCCTCCCGAGGCGCCCGGAAGGGCATGGCCGATACCGCCCTGCGTACCGCTGACTCCGGATACCTGACCCGCCGCCTGGTGGACGTGTCCCAGGAGGTCATCATCCGCGAGGACGACTGCGGCGTCCAGGAGGGTATCTGGGTCGAGGAAATCAGCGAGAACGGCCAGGTTATTGAGAAGTTTGCCGAACGCCTCCGGGGCCGTTTCCCGGTCAACGATATCACCGACCCGGAGACGGGGGAGGTGCTCTGCCCCGCCAGCCGGATGCTGGACGAGGAGGACGCGAAGCTGCTGGAATCCCGCGGCATCCACCGCATCGAGATCCGCACAGTGCTGACATGCCGGGCCAAGAGCGGCGTGTGCGCCCGGTGCTACGGCATGAACCTGGCCGCCGGCAAGCCGGTGGGCACCGGCGAGGCCGTCGGCATCATCGCCGCCCAGTCCATCGGTGAGCCGGGTACCCAGCTGACCATGCGTACCTTCCACACCGGCGGCGTGGCCGGCGGCGACATCACCCAGGGTCTTCCCCGTGTTGAGGAGCTCTTTGAGGCCCGCAAGCCCAAGAAGATGGCGACCTTGGCTGAAAGCGGCGGACGGGTGCGCTTTGAGGAGAGCCACAAGGGCTCCCTGCTGAATATCCATGTTGTCTCCGACGACGGCGAAACAAAGATGTACTCCGTGCCCCACACCGGCCTGCGGGTCAACGACGGCGACCTCATTGAGAAGGGCACGGCCCTCAACGACGGCGCTCTGAACCCCCACGACGTCCTGCGCACCCGGGGCGCCTCTGCGGTCCACAACTACCTTATCCAGGAGGTCCTGCGGGTGTACCGCCAGCAGGGCGTGGATATCAACGACAAGCACATTGAAGTCATTGTCCGTCAGATGATGCGTAAATGCCGGGTGGAGGATGCCGGGGACACCGGCCTGCTCTCCGGCGCGATGGTGGATGTGCTGGAGCTCCACGAGGCCAACGAGCTGGTCCGCCAGCGCGCAGCCGCCGGGGAGGTCCGGGAGGACGGGGAGCCCCTGCGTGAGGCGGAAGTCACCCAGCTCCTTATGGGGATCACCAAGGCATCCCTGGCAACAGAGTCCTTCCTCTCCGCCGCCTCCTTCCAGGAGACCACCAAGGTGCTGACGGAGGCCGCGATCAAAGGTAAGGTGGATCACCTGGTCGGCCTGAAGGAAAACGTCATCATCGGTAAGCTGATCCCCGCTGGCGCGGGTATCAACGCCTATCGCGAGATGGCCGAGGTGGTTGTCCCCGACCCTGCGTCTCTGGAGGAACCCGTTATGGAGCTGCCGGAGACGGAGGAGTTCATCCCCATGGAACCCTTTGAGGGTGAGCCCGTAGCTGAGAGCGCGGAGTAACCCTGCACCGCGCAAGGCATAGAAAACCAGATAAGAATCCCAGGAGGGGACGCAGCCGCGTCCCCTCCTGTACTATTTTATCCAAGGTACCTATTGACAACCTATATACTGTGTGGTACGATATACTGGCCGGAGGTGATATAGCGTGCGTGTAGAGGAATGGCGCTCCCAGAGCAAGCGGGGGACGCTGGAGCTGTGTATCCTGCTGATGATCGAGAAGCGGGAACGCTATGGGTATGAGCTGATCAGTGAGCTGGAGAAGCGGCCGGTCCTGGCGGCCAAGGAGAGTACGATCTATCCCCTGCTGCGCAGGCTCCTGGGGGAGGGGCTGCTGTCCTCCTGCTGGCGGGAATCCGCCGAGGGACTGCCGCCCAGGAAGTACTACAGCCTTACCAATACGGGCCAGACCTATTTACAGACCATCAGCGCCGTGTGGGAGGACTTGTCTGCGGCGATTCAGGAGATAAAGGAGGCATAACGTGCGATGGACAAGGTATTAGAGAATTATCTGGATCAGGTTGACCGGCATCTGCGCCCCATGCAGGCCTCAGAGCGGGCGGACATCATCCAGGAAATCCGCAGCGGAATGCTGGAGCTGGCGGCAGCGGGGCTGGATGCGGCGCAGATCTGCCAACGCCTGGGGGGCCCCAAGGAGCTGGCGGCGGCGTATCTCGGGGACGCCATTACCAAGTCGCCGGGCTTCAGCTGGTCCCGCCTGGGGAGTATCCTGGCGTTTTGCGGCCTGGCGGGTCTGGGCTGGATGCTTGTGCTGCCCTTTACCAGCGTATTGGCTGTGGGGCTGATGTTCTCCGGGGCGGTCGCGCCGCTGGCGGGGACGCTCCAGTTTGTCCTGTCCCTGATGGGGATTTCTGTACCCTATATCATGTTCCAGCTGGGTTCCTATACCGCGCCGCCTGCTGTGGCCTTTCCACTGTCAATCGTAGTGGGGGCCCTCCTGTTCCTGGCTGGACGCCGGCTGTGGCGGTTTACTGTCCGGCTGGTCCAGACGATTGGGCAGCAGTACCGGAAACTGGGCGTGCAGTGACCCTGCCGCAGCATATGGAATAACCTGGCAGACGTTCCTTGGGTTCTGTGACGTCTGCCAGGTTATTCTATATCTATTATTTATGAGATTGGGAACTCGGGGATACCCGCCGCTCCGGCGGCAATACTGTAGCGCGGGAAGGCTACGACCACTGTGCCATCCTCCCGGATATAGAAGCTGGTGGTTTCATCCACAGTAGTGAAGCCGCCCTCCTCCGCCGTGAAGAAATAGCTGAACCCTGTCTCGTCCACGCTGGCATCAATCTGCGCCTGGATGGACTCGTTGCAAAGCGCAACCCACTCATCGCCCAGGATGTCCTGGAGGGTGAGCTCCCGCTCCCCGGCAAAATCCAAATTGTAGTAATACCGCTCTTCCATGGATGCAACCCATCCCTCGGCCATCGTCACCACGAAGGAGACCTGGGTATCGGTCTGGCTCTTGACCTCATAATCAATGATGACATCCATCTCCCGGCCGCCCCACTCGTCCTCGGTACCGCCGGTGGCGAAAAACGCATCCCGATAGTCCGCCCAGTCCCGCTGTGCCTTGGCGAGATGGAGCGCCACCTTCTCCTGGATGGCGGCATTCACCCGCTCTGCTAAATCCCCCTCCGCCTCCAGACCCGGGACAATGACCTCATAGTCAATGCCGTCCTCCGACGTATGGTAGCTGGCTACTGTCAGCATCCGGAAGAATCCGCCCAGCACAGGCACATTGGCGGCGGCGTGGGCCAGGGGCGGCGATACGTTCAGCCCTACCAGCAACAGAGCGAAGCAGGCGGCAGCACTGGCAGCCCAGCGGAGGGAAAACCTGCTTTTCCGGGCGGCATAGCACGCGCTGCCCTGCTGGATGCCCGCCTGGACACGGTCCGCCAGCTCGGGTGGGATGGGGATCTCGTCGTAGTCCTTTTTCGCTTGCTTGAATTCATTCATGAAAGCTCCACTCCTTCCAAAGTAACACGCAGTTTTTTCAAGCCGGCATACAGACGGCTTTTCACGGTGCTGACGTTCTGCCCCGTGACTTGGCTGATCTCTTTCAAGGACAGTTCCTCATAGAACCGCAGCTTGATGATGACGCCCACCTCCGGCGGCAAGGTCTCTACCCGCCTGGACAGGAAATCGTCCGCAGGCTCCGGGTCCTCCCGGGCGGGTCCCCCGTCCTCCGGCAGGGGGACTGTGCGGGGACGCTGACGGAGCGTATCGTTGCAGGTGTTCATCAAAATCCGATAAAACCATGTCTTGACCGCTCCGACGTCCCGGAGGCTGTCCTGACGTTCCAGGCTCCGGCAGACGGCGGTCTGTACCGCGTCAAGGGCTTCCTCCCGGTTTTTCAGGATGCTGTAGGCCAGCCGGTAGAACCGATCCTGCTCCGCGATCAGATACTGGGTCAGGGCTTCTCTTTTTGTCACATCTATGCTCCTTTCTTCCAGAATAGGAATCTTGCCGTCCGTCCGCACCGGCAGAACGATTGGGCGGCGTCTGTAGAATAGACGGAGACCGGGGCCGAAAAGTTTGAACATCTGGCAAAAATTATTTGCAGCAAACAATACCAGGCCGTCTGCCTCCACCTCAGCAGGGACAATCCTGCGAAGACAACAAATGCGGCGATGGTGTACACCATCG
>JAAWKB010000095.1 GCA_022797115.1 Oscillospiraceae bacterium | reverse complement strand
GTGGGAGAATACCGGGGATTCCCCATGCAGTTACATTTTGACGGCGCGAAATTCAGAATGACCATGAAGCAGAATCTCACATATACGGCGGAACTGCCTGATGATGTGGTGGGCAACATCCTCCGTAAATAATGCCTTGGAGCGGATACCCCAAAACCTGGAGGGGCAGGAGCTGGTGCTGAAAACTTTCAGCGGGATTTGGATACGGCGAAGGAGGGAGTGAACCGGCCTTTTCCCGAGGAGGCGGAGCTGGAAACGAAGTTCGCCCGGTTGTCCCAGATTTAACATTGAGCTGGACAATGACGGCGGCGCTGGTCTGCCCTCTCAGGAAGGGAATGAGGCACTAGTGTGGGAGGACGCGAACCCCGTCATGACCCGGGGCGATAAACTGTTTAACCGTCAGGCAATCCGGGACTTTAACCCGCCCGTGCCGGTGGCCTCCGGCACGGAAAAAGTCAGCGGAGGGAGGAAACACTGTGAGAAAGAACGAGGGCTGGGCGGTGGGCCTTTACACAAAGGTGTCCCCCGGAGGAAAAGGGAGTGATCAACCAGAAGATGGCCCTCCTGGGGACCATGAACCTGCGGGCATATCTGTGCAAATGGATATATCCAGCGTGGTGAAGCTCCTGCGCTCCATTTGCAAAAGATAGAGCAAAAACAAAACTTATGTTTAAGAAAGCATGGCGGTCTTTTGAAAACATACTACCATCTATTCTGGCAATTTTGCTCTTGATCAGCTTTATCCTAACTTTTTTAGATGCGCAGACGATTTCCAGACTTCTCGGAGCAGATTGAAATGAGGTGTTTTGGGAAACACATCGCGCTAAAAAGGAATATTTTATTGCTGATCCTTGCGGTTATCACATTTTGTGTGGTAGGGGTGATTGTGTCATGAGTAAACTCAAGAAAATTGTAAAAAGCTATCTGATTTTTCTGCTTTTTCTCCTGCTAAATGCTCTGCAGTTGGGCCGAGAGGTTAGTTTTCTTTTTATATAACCTGTTTTCTTGCTCTTGGGGCTGATGGATGTATGGGTGCAGAAAGAAACCATCATGAAATTCATGGGAAACGACGCTAAAATAAAGGGAGGCATTTTTGCTTTTGTTTTAGGTTCGTTTTTGTCAGGCCCGTTATATGCTTCATTTCCTGTCGCAATGGTTTTTCTAAAAAAGGGAGTTTCTCTGACCAATATCTTCATTTTTCTCGGTGCTTGGTCAACAACAAAAATTCCGATGATGCTATTTGAAATAGCACAGCTGGGAAGTAAATTTGCACTTATTCACTTTGGTTTGAATTCAATCGCAATTATTGTTCTCGCCTTTATTATGGACAAGACAACGACAAAAAAGGACGCGAAAGCCATGTGTGAACTTGCATTCCAGCAGGTCGGCGAGGATTAAACATATGAGGGCTTTGACGAGAAGGAGGTACAAATTGCGGCCTTGGAGCAGAAGAAAAAGGAGATTTTTGAGCCCAAGCCCCTTTTCTGCAAACCCGCGGACCCCAAGAGCTGAAAAGGTGCGGCACCCACGAATACTGCACCCGGACCTACGACAGCTTGAAAATCTCCAATGGAAAATGGTGCTGGACCAGCCGAGGCATTGGAGGCCGGACGGCGCTAGACTATCTCATCAAGGTCTGGGGGATGGATTTTGTGGGAGCGGTGAAAGCCCTGTGCGACTACCGCCCCCCGTCATGCCAGGAACAACAGCCAGCGCCGAAGCCCCGGAAGTCCTTCCGGCTCCCAGAGGCAGCCGCTTCCCCGTTCAGCATCTTTTGTCTGTCTATCCATTCACTTCTGCGACAAAACTACATTTTTCTTCGCTCCTTTTTACATTTTACACTGGCGTTGACGATCTGTTATTTATATTTTTTGACGGTTTTGGGCAACAGCCTGCGGCACTCATTGTAAAAAGTAAACTTGTCCCGGACAGAAGTCAACAGAATAAAAATACGCTTCCTTTCGTGACTTGCGCCAATCGAAAGGAAGCGTATTTTTCTTGCTTAATGGAGGATACACCAATCAGCGGCTAACATAACATCGTTACTCCACTAAATGCGGTCTACCTCCACCAGCGCATTTTTCAACTCAGGCAGATTACTTGTGATCCACGCTGTACATGTGCTTAATGAGCTCCAGTACCTTGTTGGAGTAGCCCATCTCGTTGTCGTACCAGGACACGACCTTCACGAAGGTGTCGGTCAGGGCAATACCGGCCTTGGCATCGAAGATGGAGGTGCGGGTGTCGCCCAGGAAGTCGCTGGAGACCACATCCTCATCCGTGTAGCCCAGCACGCCCTTCAGCGCGCCCTCGCTGGCGGCCTTCATGGCGGCGCAGATCTCGTCATACTTGGCGGGCTTGGCCAGATTCACAGTCAGGTCCACCACGGATACATCCAAGGTGGGAACACGCATGGACATGCCGGTCAGCTTGCCGTTGAGGGCGGGGATAACCTTGCCCACAGCCTTGGCGGCGCCGGTGGAGGAGGGGATAATGTTGCCGGTGGCAGCGCGGCCGCCGCGCCAATCCTTCAGGGAGGGGCCGTCAACGGTCTTCTGGGTGGCGGTGACGGAGTGAACGGTGGTCATCAGGCCGTCGGTGATGCCGAAGTTGTCGTTGAGGACCTTGGCGATGGGGGCCAGGCAGTTGGTGGTGCAGGAGGCATTGGAGACAAAGGTCATGTCGGAGGTGTAGGCATCCAGATTCACGCCGCACACAAACATGGGGGTGTCGTCCTTGGAGGGGGCGGACATGATGACCTTCTTGGCGCCGGCGTCGATGTGGGCCTGGGCCTTCTCCTTGGTCAGGAACAGGCCGGTAGACTCCACGACGTACTCAGCCTCCAGCTTGCCCCAGGGGATGTCGGCGGGGTTGCGCTCAGCATAGATGGGAATTTCGCGGCCGTTGACGACGATGGCGTTCTCGGTGGAGGTGACCGTGCCGGTGAACTGGCCGTGCATGGTGTCATACTTCAGCATATACGCCAGATACTCGGCGGGGCACAGATCGTTGATGCCGACGATCTCGATCTCAGGGTGATTGACAGTGGCGCGGAACACCATGCGGCCGATGCGGCCAAACCCATTGATGCCAACTTTGATGCTCATAAAAAAGCTCCTCCTCAAAATATATAGTGTTGGGATTTCTTCCTTTTATATTGCCATTTGAACTGTAAAATATTATACACCGGTTTTTTTTAAATGAAAAGTATTTTTTGTGGAATTTTTGACACACTCAAGAATTTCTTGTAAATTCGACAAAAATTTGGTATGATACCTTTTGAAAATCGGAAGATTGACACGCGGGGCCGAGGGCAGTCCGTCTAGCGCAAACAGACAGCGCGCCGCCTGTGCGGGGATGGGGGAATTTACCAATCTTTTTTTCCCGGCGGTGCATAGACTAATTGGCAGGAGGTGCCACATGTCAGAAAAGAACGTACAAACAGGCGGGGATCTGGAGGGTGTGCTCGCCCAGGTGTCCAACCAGCTGCGCAGCTCCCTGGGCAACATCTACAACGCCCTCTCGCGCATCGCCCCGCCGGAGCTGCGGGATGGCGACACCGGGATCGACCGGGATGCGGCGGTGCTCTGCCAGAGCTACTACCGGATCCTGCGCCTGGCAAACAACCTCTCCGACGCAGCCAACCTGGAGGGCCCCAGCACGGCGAAGCTGTGCAACGGCGATCTTGTTGGCCTGTGCCGGGATGTGATGCGCCGGGCGGAGCTGCCGGCGCAGCTCCTGGGCATCCAGCTCTCCTTCCAGTGCGGGAAGGCCAGCCACATCGTCGCCATGGACGGGGAGCGGCTGGAGTGCCTGCTGCTGAACCTGCTGTCCAACGCCTTCAAATTTATCCGGGCGGATGAGAAGCTTGTCCGGCTGGAGATCCGGGTCAACCGGGAATGGGTGGAGCTGGCCCTGTCCGACACAGGCAGCGGCATTGCGCCGGAGCTGCTGGAGACCGTGTTTGACCGCTACCTTCACACCCGGCGGCTGGACCCCCCGCCCCACGGACTGGGGCTGGGCCTGCCCATCTGCCGGCGCATTGCCCAGGAGCATGGCGGCAGCCTGGTGCTGACATCCACGGTGGGCGTGGGGACCACGGTGACGGTGTCCCTGCCCAACCGGAAGCTGCGGGAGCAGGCATTGGGCACGTTCCAGACGGAGCTGGGCGGCGGCTTTAACCAGACCCTGGTGGAGCTGGCGGACGCGCTGCCCCGGGAGGCATTTACGCAGAAATATATGGATTGACGGCGGTGGGGCCGTGGAGAGCGCATGGGAAAGAAAAAGGTTCTGATTGGAATGAGCGGCGGCGTGGACAGCACGGCGGCTGCCGTGCTGCTGCTGGAGGCGGGTTATGAGGCCGTCGGATGCACCCTGCATCTGTATCCGGGGGAGGCGGGCCGCGAGGGGGGCTGCTGCTCTCTGGAGGATGTGGAGGACGCCCGGTCCGCCGCCCGGCGGCTGGGGATGGATTTTTATGTGTTCAATTTCAGCCTGCCCTTCCGGCAGCAGGTCATGGATGCCTTTGTAGCGGGCTATCAGGCCGGCAGGACGCCCAACCCCTGCATCCAGTGCAACCGGCACGTCAAATTTGACGCCCTGCTGCGCCGGGCTGACGAGCTGGGGATCGACTATATCGCCACCGGGCACTATGCCCGCACAGCCTGGGATGAGGGGGCCGGCCGCTGGCAGCTGCTGCGGGGCCTGGACGGCCGGAAGGACCAGAGCTATGTGCTCTATCCCCTCTCCCAGCGGCTGCTGGGCAGGCTGCTGCTGCCGCTGGGCGGTTATGGCAAGGCAGAGGTCCGCGCCCTGGCGGAGGAGCGGGGGCTTCGCTGTGCCCATAAGCCGGACAGCCAGGATATCTGTTTTGTCCCAGATGGGGACTATCCGGCTTTTTTGCAGCGTTACGGCGGGGTAGATCTGATACCAGGGGACTTCGTGGACACCCGGGGCCGCGTACTTGGACGGCACAGGGGTCTGCCCTGCTATACCACAGGCCAGCGCAGGGGGCTGGGGGTCAGCGCGGACCGGCCGCTGTATGTCTTGCGTAAGGATACGGCGTCCAACACAGTGGTCCTGGGGGACGAGGCGGAGCTGTACAGCCGGACCGTATGGGCGGAGGACTTCCACTGGGTATCCCTGCCGCCCCAGGATGGGCCTCTGGCCGTGACCGCCAAGACCCGCTACAGCCAGGCCGAGGCGGAGGGGGTGCTGTATCCGGAGGCGGAGGGCGGCGCACGGGTTGTGTTCAGCCAGCCCCAGCGGGCGGTGACAGCGGGGCAGTCCCTGGTCTGCTACCTGGGGGACGCAGTGGCCGGCGGCGGCACGATCTGCCGGGCGGAATAAAGGAAAACGCCCGTCTCCGGCTGGAGACGAGCTGCACCCCTTATGGGGCGGAGGGGGTCAGCGGGAGCTGACGATCCACTCATCCTGATAGATCATATCATCCACATCGCCGTGGGGAAAACGTGGGTCCATTGGCTTGCCTCCTTATGTCATTCTATTCTATCATATGCGCCGCCTCATGAAATGTTGCACGAAAGTGGTCGCCAATTTGAAATTTTCTAAATGAGAGCGACAGCATTGTTTGACAGGCAAAAGCCTCGCCACTAGGCGAGGTTTTTGCGATAACTGCGCGGGGAGCATCAGGACTGGAGCGTTGGGAAAACAGCAGGCCGGAAATAACACGGTCATGCGGTCCGCCTTGATGGATTGGGTTTGGAGAAGCCCAATATTCTCCAGTTTACTATTGCTATGTATGCCCCGTCCGAAAAATTCTTAAATATGCGAAAATTTCTCTTGCATTCTTCAGCCGCTTGTGGTATTATACGAATCACAGCGATATGCGCCGTTAGCTCAGCTGGATAGAGCGTCTGGCTACGGACCAGAAGGCCGGGGGTTCGAATCCCTCACGGCGTGCCAAAACTCCGGAGAAATCAGTTGATTTCTCCGGGGTTTTGCTTTTTTGTACTTTTTATGGGTTTTGACTTTCGCTTGCTTCTTTTGACCCATATCCTGACCCATATGGGGAAATGTCCAGAAACTACTGGATAGCACCGGAGAGGAAGCTACTGACGGTGTTGGCGGCTTTGGTTTGCATGGCGGAGGTAACGTGGGCGTAAGTGTCCAGGGTGAACCCTGCGGAGTAGTGGCCCAGCATGGAGGATAGCGTTTTGATGTCCACGCCGTTCTGAAGGGCCAAGACTGAGAGGGTGTTTCGGAGACTGTGGAAGGGGATTTTCTCCAGACCTGCCCGTTTCAGCACCCTCTGGAGCATGTGCAGGACGCTGTCCGGGGATATGGGGCCTCCGGTTGGGGACGGGAAGACGTATTCACTGGTGGATCTCTGCTTCATTTGCCGCAGCAGTTCTACAGTGTCGGTCCCTATCGCGATGTTGCGGTAGGAATTTTTTGTTTTCAGGGGCGCTTCCACAACTGCTCCATTCTGCCGCAGGACTCGGATAATTCCTTTATTTAAGTCAATGTCGCTCCATTTGAGTCCCAGCAGCTCACCTCGCCGCAGGCCGGTGGAGAGGTCAACGTAGTACAGCTCGAACACCCCACTACGTTTTGCTTCTTCGAAGAATGTGTTAAGGCAGTCCAGAGGAAGAATTTTCATTTCCTTCTTCTCCAGTTTTGGCAGCGCACAACCCTTGGTGGGGTTTGTGGTGGTAATCCGTTGCTCTACTGCGCAGTTGTAAGCGGAGGAAATCATCTGGTTGATGTTACGGACTGTCTTGACGCTGAGACCTTTGGGCTTGTTGCGGGCTTCGATGCGGTCCACCCTGCCGGATTCCAGCAGGTGCTTGTAGAGTTTTTGCAGGTCCATTGATGTCAGCTTCTCCAGAGGGATATTGCCGACTGCTGGTTTGATGTGGTTCTCGATGAATCCACGGTAGGTTTTGTAGGATGATGGACAGATACTCAGCTTAGCGTAGTCCTCCAGCCAGGTATCCAGCCATTGCCCGACTGTGTACTGGCCTGCTTTGGCGGGGTCCAGGGAGGAACTTTCTTCGATAGCTGTCTTGAGTTTCTGCTTCACTTCTGCTTGGGTTCTGCCCAGCACGTTCTTATAGATGGCCCTGCTGGTTTCCGGGTCGCGGCCTGCGGTGTATCGGCCTTCCCAGCGACCGTCTTTTCGTGTCATCGCCAGTGATAAAATGTAAAAAAACGCCGAGGAAAAAATGTAGAATTGTGGCGGAGGTGAAGGGAAAAAGATAGACTCCCAATCAGGGCGA
>JAAWKB010000008.1 GCA_022797115.1 Oscillospiraceae bacterium | reverse complement strand
CCGGGCACTTCTTCCGGCGGAGTGTGAACTTTGTGGATACAAGCGTAAAACGCGGCGACATCTATTATGCCGACCTCAGCCCGGTTGTGGGGAGCGAGCAGGGCGGCGTCCGTCCCGTGCTGATCGTTCAAAACGATACAGGGAACCGATACAGCCCCACGGTGATCGCGGCAGCCATTACCAGCCAGACCGGCAAGGCAAAGCTGCCGACGCATATCGAACTTACAGCGCAAAAGTATGGACTTACCCGGGATTCTGTGGTACTATTGGAACAGATCCGCACGCTGGATAAGCGTCGTCTGCGGGAAAAAATGGGGCGCGTGGACAGGGAGCTGATGGACAGGGTTGACGCGGCAATCGCGGTCAGCTTCGGCCTGCACAGCGAGAGGCTTGTGTAAGATTCCCGGACAGTCTGTGCAAGGAAACAGGTCCGCGGACGCGGAGAGCGCCGCGGGCCTGTGAAAAAGCTACATAAGAGGAGCATAGAACGGATGAGAAGAAAGAAACTGCGTATCTTTGCCTGCGTGCTGCTGGCGCTGACGGTGCTGACCGCCTTCGCGGCCCTGGCCGGCGGCGTGGGCTCCCAGGACGACCCGCTGGTGACGCTCAGCTATTTAAACGACACCTTCACCGGACAGGTCCTGGAAAAGGTGGACAAGGCCCTGGACGAGCGCAACGCCGCCCTCCGTCAGGAGCTGGAGCTCCAGATCAGCCAGCGGGAGCAGGCCCTGCGGGGGCAGCTGCCCGGCGGCGCGCCGGGGACAGGGGCCGCGTCCTATGCCGCCCTGGAGCTGGCGGCGGGGCAGATCCTGCGGGGCGAGGCCGGCTGTGAGGTCCTGCTGCGCAGCGGCAGCGCCGTGTGCGCCGCCTCCAGTGCCCCCGGGCTGGTGGACACCACCTCCGGCGGCAGCATCAACGGCGGCGGGGCCCTCCAGCCCAACCACCTCTATCTGATGACTGAGGCCAGGGAGGTGACGGCCTCCACAGCCGTGACCCTGCTGGTGCGGGGCCCCTATACCGTCGGATAGCGGAAATTCCTGAATTTTCCCTGTTGACAAACCGGCGGCGGGGCCGTATAATACAGATGCGCCAGACAGGCGCGACAATTTCATACCCTTATCAAGAGTGGCGGAGGGAACGGCCCGATGAAGCCACGGCAACCTGCATCAGCAAGGTGCCAATTCCGGCGGTCAGCGCAAGATGAGGAAAGTTTACCCTTTCAAGCACACCGCCGGGTGTGCTTTTCTCGTTTTGCAGCAACATCTTATCAACGAAAGAGAGGAAATTTTTATGACAAACCGTATCTTTACATCCGAATCCGTGACCGAGGGGCATCCCGATAAGGTCTGCGACCAGATCTCCGACGCGGTGCTGGACGCCATCATGGCCCAGGACCCCCATGGCCGCGTGGCCTGCGAGACCGTGACCACCACCGGTATGGTGATGGTCATGGGCGAGATCTCCACCCGCTGCTATGTGGATATCCCCCAGATTGTCCGCCGCACCGTGGACAAGATCGGCTATAACGACCCCGCCTGCGGCTTTGACGCCCGCTCCTGCGCGGTGATGGCCACCATCGACGAGCAGAGCGGCGACATCGCCATGGGCGTGGACGGCGAGCGGGACGAGGACATCGGCGCGGGCGACCAGGGCATGATGTTCGGCTACGCCTGCGACGAGACGCCGGAGCTGATGCCCGCCCCCATCGCCATGGCCCACACCCTCTGCCGCCGCCTGGCCGCCGTGCGCAAGAGCGGCGAGCTGGCCTGGCTGCGCCCCGACGGCAAGAGCCAGGTGACGGTGGAGTACGACGGCGAGGGCAACATCCTCCGCTGCCCGGCCATCGTGGTCTCCACCCAGCACAGCCCTGACATCTCCATTGAGGCGCTCCGGGAGGCCGTTGTGGAGACCGTGGTCAAGCCCGTCATCCCCGCCCAGTACATCGACCAGGAGACCAAGTTCTATATCAACCCCACCGGCCGTTTCGTCATCGGCGGCCCTGTGGGCGACAGCGGCCTTACCGGCCGGAAGATCATTGTAGACACCTACGGCGGCGCGGCCAGCCACGGCGGCGGCTGCTTCTCCGGCAAGGACCCCACCAAGGTGGACCGCTCCGCCGCCTACATGGCCCGCTATGTGGCTAAGAACATCGTAGCCGCGGGCCTCGCCCGCCGCTGCCACATTGAGCTGGCCTACGCCATCGGCGTCAGCTACCCGGTGTCCGTCCTGGTGGACACCCAGGGCACGGGCAAGATCGCTGACGAGCGCCTGAGCGGGATTGTCCGGGAGCTCTTCGACCTGCGCCCCGGCAAGATCATCACCCACCTGGACCTCCGCCGCCCCATCTACGAGCAGACCGCCGCCTATGGCCACTTCGGCCGCACCGACGTGGACCTGCCCTGGGAGCGTCTGGACATGGTGGACGCCCTCAAGGACCGGGCGTGCTGAAGCCCGCTCCGGAGAGGGGATTGGTGGCAGCCAGATGATTGATTTGGGCCAATATTTCACGGCTGTGCGGGAGGAAAACGGCATTGCGTTCTGTTCCCTGGAGGACAATACCGCAAGCAAGTTTTCAGAGGAAATGCAGGACAGCCTCTTCCAATTGGAGGACACCTCCTGGTGGTTCCAGTACCGTGCGGACGTAATCGCCTCCCTGGCCGAGAAATCGTTTGTCTTCGATAGAACGACAATCGATTGCGGGGGGGAATGGTTACACAACATATTGTATGCAGCAGAAGGGCTGCAGGATTGCGCTGCTTGAGCCGACGTTAACCGCCTGCCAAAATGGGAAGAGGCGGGGGCTGCGCACCGTCGTCTGCGGGACCCTGGAGAAGGACACGGTCAAGGACGGCTCGATTGAGCAGCTGCTGTTGCTGGACGTTTTGGAGCATATTGAGGATGACGCGCAGTTCCTCCGGACGGTCTATGAGAAGCTGGCGCCCGATGGGAAACTGCTGCTCACGGTTCCGGCCTTCCAGGCGCTCTGGAGCAGTGAGGATACCGCGGCGGGGCACTACAGGCGCTACCGGCTGGAGGGCCTGCGGCGTCTGGCCCAGGCGTCCGGGTTTTCCGTGGAGTACGCCAACTATTTCATGGAATTCCTGTTTCTCCCGATCCTGTTTGTCCGGGTCGGGCTGGAGCGGCTCGGGCTGCTGAAGCCCGCCGGAGAGCGCACGTCCGCGGAGAGAAAGGAAGTTGCAGAGAAGCAGTTTAAAGAGCGCGGAGGGGTGACGCGGTTTGCCCTGGATGTGCTGGAGCGCATAGAGCTTGGCAGGCTGCTGCGGGGCCGGCGGGTGCGCTTTGGCAGCAGTATTATTTGTGTGCTGCGCAAGGGCTAAGAGGGCTCCGCCGGGATTTCGATTTGGATGATGGCGTCCTCCATCCGGTCAATGACCGGCTCGTTGAGGATGGTCTCATAGGCGTACCCCGCCAACTTCCATCCCTGTTTCTGGGCAAAGCCCAGGATTTCCTGATACCGTTGGGGCTGGTCGTCCCAGGGGCCTTGGTAGAAGGCCCGCAAGTAACTCCCGCCGGGCTGCACATGCAGCCCGGCTTCCTTGATTGGGAAGGGGATCTCGATAAACAGCTTGGAATAGGCGGTAAAGTTCCCGCCATGCAGCTTCTCCACGGCGATCATGGTGCCATAGGAGGCGTCGTGGAGGCGGCGGAGCTGATATTTTTTCGTCTCGGCGGTAATCATCTCCACCTGCTTTTCAAATGGGGTGTCCTGGTTGATGTCCACTGTGACCAGGCGGCGTTCCTCCTTTTCCACCAGGCGGATCTCCGCCAGATCCATATGCAGCAGCGTCAGCATGTTCTGCCGGTGGTTCGCCAGCGTCTTCCGGACAGAGCGCAGGTGGGCCAGCGTCCGGTCCAGCTCGTCAATCTTCTCATGCAGCAGCCGCTCCAGGCTGGCGGCGGAGCGGTTTTGCATGAAGCTTTGAATCTCCCCGATGGATACGCCCAGCTCCCGCAGCAGGAGGATGGTCTCCAGGATGGAGCTCTGGTGGTAGCTGTAGTACCGGTAGCCGTTTTCCGGATGGATGGCCGCTGGCCGGAAGAGGCCGGTTTCGTCGTACCACATCAGTGTTTTCTTGTTGATGCCGTGCAGGGCCGCGAACTGGCCGATGGACAGCAGGGTGTCTTTTTTCTCCATATTGTAAATTCCCTCTTGACCGTACAGTTACTGTACGGTCTATTCTATCCGATAGGGAATCAAAAAACAAGGAGAAATAACATGGAAAAAGAAAACGCCTACAGCAAGCCCGTTACGCTAAAGGGAATCCTGGCATTTGCCGTGCCAACCATTGCGATGTCCGTCTTTATGTCCTTTTACACCATGGTGGACGGGCTGTTCGTGTCGAACCTGATCGGCACCAGCGCCCTGTCCGCCATCAACCTGACCGCGCCGGTGATTCAGCTGGTCACAGCCATTTCCACCATGCTGGCCACCGGCGGCAGCGCGGCCATCATGAAGAAGATGGGGGAGCAGAAGCCGGATGAGGCCCGGGAGGACTTCACCTTCCTCATCCTGGTCAATGTCGCGGTGGGGGTGGCCATGTGCGCGGCGGGGTATGCGGTGATGGGGCGGCTCTTCCAGGGCATGGGGCTGAGCGCGGATGTGGCGGCTTACTGCCAGGAATACCTGAGCCGCTACCTGCTCTTTACCGTCCCCATCCTGCTGATGAACAATTTTACCCTGTACATGATCGCCTCCGGGAAGGCCACCCTCTCCCTGTTCTGCTCCGTGGGCGGCGGCGTGCTGAATATGGTGCTGGACTATGTGCTGATCGCCGTCCTTCACATGGGCATCGGCGGCGCGGCGATCGCCACAGGGCTGGGCTACTCCGTGACAGCGGCAGCGGGGCTGGTTGTGTTCAGCCGGAGGGAAAACCTGCTGCACTTCACCAAGCCGGCCCTTCGGCTCCGGGTGCTGGGGAACGCAGCGGCAAACGGCTGCTCGGAGATGGCCACTGCCCTGGTCACGGGCATCATTACGCTGATGTTCAACTGGACCATGCTGCGCTATGTGGGGGAGGACGGCATCGCCGCCGTCACGATCATCATGTACGTCCTGATGTTCGCCAGCTCCCTCTATACGGGCTACTCCTACGGCGTCGCCCCCATGCTCAGCTATTACTATGGGGAGAAGAACCGGGAGAAGCTGAAAAAGCTGGTTGCCATCAGCCTGAAGGTGATCGCGGTGATCTCCCTGGTGACGGCGGCGGCGTCCTATGCCGCTACAGGGCCGCTGGTGTCCGTATTTGCCCGGCCGGACAACCCGGTGTACGGCCTCGCCTTCACCGGCAACCGAATCTGCACCATTGCGCTGCTGTTCATCGGCTTCAATATCTTTGCCAGCGGCATGTTTACAGCCCTGTCCAACGGGGTGGTCTCGGCGGTCCTGGCCTTCTCCCGCTCCTTTGTGTTCATGCTGATCACAATGCTGGTGCTCCCCGCTGTTTTCGGCGTGACCGGCATCTGGCTGGCCACACCGGCGGCGGAGCTGATGGCCCTGGCGCTGTCTGCCGCCCTGTTTGGGAAATACCGGAAACGGTACCAATATTAACCCTTTTGAGGTATAATCCGGCAGGAATATCCTGCTTTCGACCGGTGTGTTGACATTACGCCCCGTTCTGCTACAATAGCGTGTAGAAAAAAGGAGGAACATTGCTATGCGGACCTATCGAGACGGCAACGGCCTGTCCCTGCTCAAAAAGGGAAAGACGGGCCTTGTCCACGCGATCTTCAGCCGCCTGGGGCTGATCTTGCTCCTGCTGGCGCTCCAGGTACTGGCGCTGTTTGGGGTGTTCCAGTGGTTTGAGGAGTTCCTGCCCCATATCTGGGGCGGTACGGTGCTGTTTACCGCCTTTATGGTGCTCTACCTGCTGGGCAGCCGCCTGGACCCCACGGCTAAGATCACATGGCTGATTGTCATTATGCTGCTCCCGGTGTTCGGGGCCCTGCTGTTCTGGTATACCCAGAGCGACATCGGCCACCGGGCGGTCAAAGCCCGCCTCAGCCAGCTGGCCGGGCAGGCCCGGGACAGTATCCCCCAGCAGGCGGATGTGCTGGACAAGCTCGCCGCAGAGGATCCGGGGGCGGCTGCCCTGGCCCGCTACATCCGCCGCAGCGGCTGCTATCCGGTGTTTGACCGCACGGCCGTGACCTACTTCCCTCTGGGCGAGGACAAGTGGGCGGAGCTGCTGCGGCAGCTGGAAAAGGCGGAACATTTCATTTTCCTGGAGTATTTCATCATAGAAGAGGGCCTGATGTGGGGGAAGGTACTGGAGATCCTGGCGAAAAAGGCGGCGGCAGGCGTGGATGTGCGGGTCATGTACGACGGCACCTGCGAATTTTCCACCCTGCCTCACGACTACCCCGAGCGGCTGCGTGCGCTGGGCATCCGGTGCAAGATGTTCGCGCCGGTATCGCCCTTTGTCTCCACCCACTACAACTACCGCGACCACAGGAAGATCCTGGTCATCGACGGCCACACCGCTTTTAATGGAGGCGTGAACCTGGCGGACGAGTACATCAACCACACCGTCAAGCACGGGCACTGGAAGGATACCGCCGTCATGCTCAAGGGGGAGGCGGTCAGGAGCTTTACCCTGATGTTCCTGCAAATGTGGGGGATCAGTGAGAAGGCGCAGGAATATGAGAAGTTTTTAGCCTATCCCGCCGTGCCCCAGGATACCGCCAAGGGCTTCGTGCTCCCCTATGGCGACTGCCCCCTGGACGGCGACAAGGTGGGGGAGCGGGTCTATATGGACATCCTCAACCGCGCCCGGCACCATGTACACATCATGTCCCCCTACCTGATCTTAGACGGGGAAATGGAGACCGCCCTGAAATTTGCGGCGGAGCGGGGGGTGGAGGTGACGCTGCTCCTGCCCGGTATCCCCGACAAGGCGGCGCCCTACTCCCTGGCAAAGACCCACTATGCCTCCCTCTTGGCCTCCGGGGTGGGGATCTATGAGTATACCCCCGGCTTTGTCCATGCGAAGGTGTTTGTCAGCGACAGCCGGGAGGCCGTGGTGGGGACGATCAACCTGGATTACCGCAGCCTGTACCACCACTTTGAGTGCGCTACGTACCTCTACCGCACAGACTGCATTGCGCAGATTGAGGCGGACTTCCAGTACACCCTGGCCAAGTGCCGCCAGGTGACGGAGGAGTCCCTCCGGCAGGAAAAGCTGACGCTGAAGCTGCTGGGATTTGTGCTCAAGCCGGTGGCCCCGCTGATGTAGCGGTATGGACAGAATGATGCGGCATGGCCAACCGGCCATGCCGCATCATGTTATGTTTCTGTATTGTCCTCAGCGGCCCCGGGCGCATCTTCCTCCGTCAGAGGTATGTCCATCAGCTCCTTCAAATCCTCCAGGGTGATGGTGGAGATGTCCTCGTCGCTGGGGTTTTCCAGCCCGGCGACCCGGTCGGCCTGGGCGGCGACGATCTTCTCAAAGAGGTTGCGCACATCCCGGGCATTGCCGAAATTGCCGTCCCGGTCCTCGTAGAGCTCCTGGAGGTGCTCCCGCACCGCCTGGGCAGCCTCATCGCTGAGCTGGTAGTCGTTGCGCTTCACCCGGCCCTGGAAAATTTCATAGAGCTGGCTGCCGTTGTAGTCCTCAAAATACAGGTACTTGTTGAACCGGGATTTCAGGCCCGGATTGGAGTCGATGAACCGGGGCATCAGCGTGGCGTAGCCCGCCACGATCACAACAAAGTCGTCCCGGTGGTCCTCCATGGCCTTCAAAATGGTGTCAATGGCCTCCTGGCCGAAGTCCTTGTCCGCGTTCTCCGGGGCCAGGGTGTAGGCTTCGTCGATAAACAGTACGCCGCCCAGGGCCTTGCCTACCACCTCCTGGGTCTTGATGGCGGTCTGTCCCACGTAACCGGCCACCAGGCCGCTGCGGTCCACCTCCACCAGATGGCCCTTGGAGAGGATACCCAGGGCGCTGTAGATTTTGCCCACAATCCGGGCCACCGTAGTTTTGCCGGTACCGGGGTTGCCGGAGAAGACCAGATGGAAGGACATATCCGGGCACTTCATGCCCCGCTCCTTGCGCAGCTGGCGCACCTTCACCAGGTTGACCAGGCTGTCCACGTCCTTTTTTACCACCTCCAGGCCGATCAGCTCGTTGAGCTCCGCCATGGCCTCCTCCAGGGTGGGCTTGGGCGGCTCCGGTTCCTCCGCCGGTACGGAGGGCGCGCTGGGGGCGGCCTCACTCCTGCCGTCTGTCCCGCCCGCCGGCCCGCCGGCCGCAACGGGCAGGGGGGCCATGGGATTGCCCGGCTGTCCGCCATAGAAGTCGTCAAAGATCCCCCGGGTACGGTCCCGGCGGATCACCTGGTCAAACTCGTTCATCAGCTTGTCCAGCTCCTGAGCCGCATCCTGCTGCGGGGGCCGTTCGGGCGCCATGGCCAGCTGCGGCGCGCTGTCCAGATAGTCCTCCGGGCCGGGGGTGGGGGCGATGGCGGATACGCCCTCCTTGTCGCAGACGGCGGAGAGCTGGCCGTAGAGCAGGGTGATCCGGCGGCTCTCCGCAAAGGAGAAGGAGCCGTCGTAGGCAGCGCAGAGCATCAGCAGGTTTTTCTGTACCTCCGCAAAGGTGCGGCTGAAGCTGGTCCCGGCCTTGGCGTCGGCCTTTGCCAGCTTCTGGAAAAATTCCGGTACGCCTACGGTGTAGTTGGGGTTGTTCTGGTAGTAAGCGATGGCCCGGCTGAACTGCTCGCCGGTGAATTTCACCTGGCGGTCGGTGTAGATCTGGTTGATCCCGATCACATCCCCGCCCCGGCCGCCGCTGGCCGCCCACAGGCATAGGGTGCAGGCGCGGAAATAGGTGTCGATCTCCTGGCTGGTGATGCCCAGCTCCGAGGGGATGCTCTGGCAGAAGTGGCCCACGCTGTCGGCGTAGTCCCGATGGAAATTTTTGCTCATAGACGCCTCCATGTACGATATAGTCGAAGCGGCTCTCCTCTTTTCAGCCTGATCTTACCATATTTCCGCCCCTGTTGCAATCCCCTCCGGACGCCAGCGTGGGAATACGGGCCCTAAACGCTCCTTTTTTTCCAAGATCTGCTTGACTTTCCCGGCCAAAACAGGATATACTGCAACGTATCAAACAGTTAGGAGCCTTTTCATGAGTAACTATGCAACGATTTTTTTCATCACCGCGCTGACCGGCGCAGGCGGGCTGGCCCTGGGCGGGACCCTGGCTGCGGCAGTCCACAGCCCCTCGGAGCGGACGGTGAGCCTGCTGCTGCGCTTCACTGCCGGCGTGATGCTCAGTGTGGTGTGTTTCGACCTGGTGGCCGACGCAGCGGAGGATACCAGCATCCTGCCCATCCTGTGCTGGATCATCATTGGGTTCCTATGTACCTACCTGCTCAACTGCTGGATCGACAAGCAGGCCCACCATAGCCACTCCCACGGCGGCCACGCCCATGAGGAGCACTCCCACAGCCATGACCCGCATGGCGGGGACAACGGCGAGATGTGCGCCTGCGGCCACCATACCCTGCATACGGCGGGGCTGGTGCTGGCGGCAGCGGTTGCGCTGCACAACATGCCGGTTGGCATGGCCATCGGGGCGACCTTTGCAGGCGCGGCCCAGGCGGCAGGGCATGGGGGAATCCTGGCGGCGCTGATCATCGGCCTGCATAACATCCCGGAGGGGATGTCCATTGCCGCACCCCTCCTGACCGGCGGGTCCAGCCCTGCCAAAGCCATCGGCATTGCCGCCCTCAGCGGCGTACCTACCATACTGGGTGCGCTGCTGGGCTACTCCATGGGGACCATGAACCCGCTGCTGCTGGGCATCTCCCTCAGCTTTGCCGCCGGCGCGATGCTGTATGTCATCTTTGGCGAGCTTCTGCCCGAGTCGGAGAACCTGTGGCAGAACCGTCTGAGCGGCCTGGCCACCATGCTGGGGATGCTGCTGGGCATGGCGCTGATTTTTACACATATGCATTAGTACTCCACCAAGCCAGAAATTACAAGATGGTGGGATAGAGTTTTCTTTTGATTCTTTTCTTTTTCAAAAGAAAAGAATGATTACCTTGCCCCCTTGCGCGCGCTGAGCAGCATAGACGCGCCGCTGTACAGCAGGAACACGCCGAAGGGCCTGCGCAGAAGGGACACGTCCACGGCGGTAGCCAGCAGCGCACCGGCCAGGGAGGCAATGGTGCCAGGGATGGCGGCCTGACGCCAGACCTCTTTGTCCAGAAAGCCGTTTTTCCGGTGGAAGAACAGGCTGATCCCCGCAGTAGGCAGGAAGAACAGCAGGTTGATGGCCTGGGCCTCCCGGTGCTCCACCCCTAAAAACAGGTTCATGCACACCAGAAGCAGCGTCCCGCCCCCCACGCCCCAGCTGGACAGCACGCCTGTTGCCAGGGCGAAGAGGCAGGGCGCCACCCACGCTACCACAGCAGGTACCTCACGCCGCCATACAGGAGGAACAGGCCGAAGATCACCTTGAGAAACCGGACAGGCACCTTCTCAAAGGTCAATCCACCGATCAGCCCCCCGGCCACGCCGCCTGCCAGATAGGGCAGTACGGTGGACAGGGCGGGGCGCACCTCCCACAGATAGACCGCCGTAGATACGCAGCACATGGGGAAGATGATGGCTACGCAGGTGGCAAAGGAGCTGCGGGCCTCCAGCTTCCGCCACTTGGACAGCAGCGGCAGGAGCACCATCCCCCCGCCTCCCCCAAACAGGCCGTTGATGACGCCGCCGGCTATGCCGGCGGTCTGGCTTTTCCGCTTGTCTGTCACCGCGCATCCCTCCCATACTATGTAGCGCCGGCCCGCAGGCCGGCTGGGCATCAGTGCAGCTTCTGGAAGCTCTGGCAGTCGGTACACTGGTCCATGGAGGGATGAGCCTCATGGGTGCCAACCTGGATGGTATCCAGGCCGCAGTACTGCTCCTGCTGGCAGTGGTGGGCGCAGGAGACAACGTTGCATTTGATCGCCTTGTTGGGGGTGCAGGCGCAGCCGTCCTTGGTACAATTGCTCATATCGATGTTCCTCCTTCGTTTACATTGGGTTTTGCCGGACATAGTTTGCGCGGCGGCCCGTTTTTTATACGCCGTCTGATCCCTCTGGCTTCGCGCTGGAGGGAAAATTTTTTGAACGCCTTGACTTTGTTGAAGACGTGTGGTATATTTATCATATTAAGAGCGAAATATATCGCATACTATAGGAGGTAGCTACAATGAAAAAAATAAACTGGTTAGGGTTCCTGTCCCTTCTGTCGCTGATTGCGGTGCTGGGATGGCAACATCAGGAAACCGGGCTGTACGGATTTCTGGGCTTCATCTACTTTATCCGCTACTTTTGGGTGATCCCTGATGAGCTGTTCATCCTGAACGTCCAAAAATCAGCGACAATCGCCTTTGTGGCAAGCATGGCGGTCCTTGCCCCAGCCATGTTTGCGGCTTCTCCCATCTACGGGATCTCCGCTGCTGTCCCAATGGCATTTGCGTTGAGCTTTGCCGCGGCTATGATCTCGTTTAGTCTCTCCCTGGCTGTATTGGAATGGAGGGAGCAGCGGGGGACAGTGGGATGATTACCAACCGTATGAAGGAGTACCGGGCAAAATATGGCATGAAGCAGGAGGACCTGGCCAGGCTGGTGGGGGTGCGCAGGGAGACAATCGGCAACCTGGAAAAGGGGAAGTACAACCCCTCCCTTGTGTTGGCCTGGAGGATTGCAAAGGTATTCCAGACGGCCATTGAGGACGTTTTCACAGTGGAGGAATAGGCCGCGGGGCAGCCGTCATACCAGGGCTGCCCCGTGCGCCTGCGGGCAGGAAAGCGGCGGCATCGGCACGATTTTTGTATGTTTGCCCTGTATTTACTATTCACAAAAGGGATTCTCTGTGCTACACTCAAAGCGACAGAACCGGCGGGCCGGCATGAGCCTGCCCGCCGCAAGGGGAGGAACAACTTATGGTAGAAGTATACAAGCGCGGCGCATATCTGATGGACGGCCGGATTGTATGGGCGGATGAGGCGCCCGGGCAGGCGGCCGAGGCCCGGGAGAAAACCATCGCCTACTCCATCCTGCGCGCACACAACCGGGGCGGGGACCCCGGAAAGCTGCGCCTGAAGTTTGACGCGCTCATCTCCCACGACATCACCTTCGTGGGCATCATCCAGACCGCCAAGGCATCGGGGCTGGAAAAATTCCCCGTCCCCTACGCCATGACCAACTGCCACAACAGCCTGTGCGCTGTGGGTGGCACCATCAACGAGGACGACCACGCTTTCGGACTCTCGGCGGCGAAAAAGTACGGCGGCATCTACGTCCCCGCCAACCAGGCGGTGATCCACCAGTATGCCCGGGAGCGGCTGGCCGGGTGCGGGAAGATGATCCTGGGCTCCGACTCCCACACCCGATACGGCGCGTATGGCTGCATGGGCGTGGGCGAGGGCGGCGGCGAGCTGGTCAAGCAGCTGCTGGAGAACACCTACGACGTGCCCGAACCGGAGGTGGTCATGGTCTACCTGGACGGCAAGCCCCGCAAGGGCGTGGGGCCCCAGGACGTGGCCATCGCCCTGGTGGCGGCGACCTTCCCCGAGGGCGATGTGAAAAATAAGGTGCTGGAGTTTGTGGGCCCCGGGGTGGGGAGCCTCAGCGCGGACTACCGCATCGGCATCGATGTGATGACGACGGAGACCAGCTGCCTGACCTCCATCTGGGAGACGGACGAGACCATCCGGGCCTACTATGAGAATATCGGCCGTCCGGAGGAGTTCCAGGAGCTCCATCCCCAGGACGGCGCGTACTATGACAGCGTGGTCAGGATTGACCTCAGCAAGGTGGAGTGCATGATCGCCCTGCCCTTCCACCCCTCCATCGCCTACACGGTCCATGAACTGCAGGCCGACCCGGAGAGGATTTTTGCCCAGGTGGAGGAAGCCTGCAACCAGCAGCTGGGCGGCAAGGTGGCGATGGACCTGCGCCGCAGCATCGTGGATGGCAAGGTTGTCTGCGACCAGGGCGTCATTGTGGGCTGCTCCGGCGGCATGTATGAGAACATCGTGGAGGCCGCGAAAATCCTGGAAGGCGGCAGCATCGGCAACGGCTATTTCGACATGAGCGTCTACCCCTCATCCACGCCCATCTCCCTGGCGATTACCAAAAACGGTACGGCGGCCAAGCTGATGGAGGCCGGCTGCGTGATGAAGCCCGCCTTCTGCGGCCCCTGCTTCGGCGCGGGGGACACCCCGGCCAACCAGGCCCTCTCTATCCGCCATGCAACCCGGAACTTTGCCAACCGGGAGGGGAGCAAGCCCGGCAGCGGCCAGATTGCCGCCGTGGCCCTGATGGATGCCCGGTCCATTGCCGCCACCGCCCGCAATGGCGGCGTGCTCACCGCCGCCACGGATATTGACTACGACCTGCCCACGGCGGAGGAGCTGGCATACCGCTATGACGACGGCGTCTACGCCAAGCGATGCTACGAGGGCTTCGGCAAGGCCGACCCCAGCGCCCCGCTCCGCTGCGGGCCCAACATCAAGGACTGGCCGAAGATGCCGAAGCTGGAGGAGGACCTGCTGGTGAAGCTCTGCGCGGTCATCCATGACCCTGTCACCACCACTGACGAACTCATCCCCTCCGGGGAAACCAGCTCCTACCGCTCCAACCCCATCGGTCTGAGCGAATTTGCCCTCAGCCGCCGGGCGCCGGAGTATGTGTCCCGCTCCAAGGCGGTGCGGGATCTGGAGGCGGCCCGGGAGGCGGGGGAGGCCCCTGCGGAGGTCATGGAGGTTCTCGCCAAGGTAGGCGGGGATGCGGCCCGGACCACTGTGGGCTCCTGCGTGTTCGCCCGGAAGCCCGGCGACGGCTCCGCCCGGGAGCAGGCGGCCAGCTGCCAGAAGGTGCTGGGGGGCTTCGCCAATATCTGCTATGAGTACGCCACCAAGCGCTACCGCTCCAACTGTATCAACTGGGGCATTGTGCCCTTCACCATGGATGCGGGGCAGGGCTTCCCCTATGGGGAGGGCGACTGGATATACATCCCCGGCGTGCGGAAGGCCATCGCGGAGGGCGTGGAGGGCTTTGCCGCAAAGGTGGTTGCCAAGGACGGCTCCGTCCATGACCTGTCTCTTCAGTGCGCGGGCCTGACAGACAACGAGAAGCAGATCCTCCAGGAGGGCTGCCTGATGAACTACTACGCCGCCGGATACGGCAAGGACTGAGGAGGGGAACCTGATGGAAAAAATCAAGATGTCCACACCCCTGGTGGAGATGGACGGCGACGAGATGACCCGCATCCTGTGGGCTATGACCAAGGACAAGCTGATCCTCCCGTTTGTGGAGCTGAAAACGGAGTATTATGACCTGGGCCTGCTCCACCGCAATGAGACAAGGGACCAGGTGACGGTGGACGCGGCCAATGCCACCAAGAAATACGGTGTGGCGGTGAAGTGCGCCACCATCACCCCCAACAAGCAGCGCATGGAGGAGTACCCCCAGCTCACCGAGATGTGGAGGAGCCCCAACGGCACCATCCGCTCCATCCTGGATGGCACGGTCTTCCGTACCCCCATCTGCATTGACGCGATCCAGCCGGTGGTGAAAAACTGGAAGAAGCCCATCACCATCGCCCGCCACGCCTATGGCGACGTGTACAAAAGTGTGGACTTTGTCACCACCCAGCCCGGCACCTGCACCATGACCTTCTGGGGGGAGGACGGCGAGGAGGCTTCGGTGGTCGTCCAGAAGGTGGACGGCCCGGCGGTCTGGCAGGGGGCCCACAACAAGGAGCAGTCAATCCGCTCCTTTGCCCGGGCCTGTTTCCAATATGCCGTGGATACCAGACAGGATCTGTGGTTCTCCACCAAGGACACCATCGCCAAGATCTACGACGGCGAGTTCAAGAGGATTTTTGAGGAGGAGTTCGAGGGCTACAGGGCGAGGTTTGATGAGCTGGGCATCACCTACTTCTACACGCTCATCGACGACGCGGTGGCCCGCGTCATCCGCAGCGAGGGCGGCTATATCTGGGCCTGCAAGAACTATGACGGCGACGTAATGAGCGATATGGTCTCCACCGCCTTCGGCTCTCTGGCCATGATGACCAGTGTGCTGGTGGCCCCGGACGGCACCACCGAGTATGAGGCCGCCCATGGCACCGTCACCCGCCACTATTACCGCCATCTGAAGGGGGAGAAGACCTCCACCAACCCCATGGCGACGGTCTTTGCCTGGAGCGGGGCCCTGCGCAGGCGGGGCGAGCTGGACGGGCTCTCCGATCTGATTTCTTTTGCGGACAGGCTGGAGCGGGCCTGCTTTGACACGCTGAACGCCGGTATCATGACCAAGGACCTGGTTGGGCTGGTGGAGCCGGGGTTCCAGGCCCGGGCGGTGGACTCCGAGGCGTTCCTGGACGCCGTCGCCCAGCGGCTGGCATAAAAGCCTGCTTCGCATCTCCCCGCGCCAGGCCAAACACGTTGAGACGCGAAACAGGCTCTGAGGGGGCCGGTATTTTCAGGGAGGGAGCTATGCGGGAAATCACCTTGCAGGAGGTCCTGGACGCGCGGGAGGCCCGCGTCTCCAGGCAGAAGCGGCTGCTGGCGGCATACGGCAGGCCGCTGCTGAGCTTCACCATGAATATGGCGGGGCCGGTAAAGCGTTCGGCCCTGGCGGACTTCGCGTTCCGGGAGGGGCTGGCGGCGCTGCGGGGCCGGCTGGGGACGGCCCTGCTCCACGAGGAGATAACAGACGCCCCTGCCGGGCTGGAGGCCGTCCTGGCCTGTACCCTGCCGGCCCCGGCGCTCAAGGAGCTGGCGGTGGGGCTGGAGACCGCCCAGCCGGTGGGACGGCTCTACGACCTGGATGTGATCGGCACAGACGGGGGAAAGCTCTCCCGGGAGACAGGCCGGACCTGCCTGATCTGCGGCGGGCCTGTGGGGCCCTGCGCCCGCAGCAGGGCCCATGGCCTCCCGGCCATCCAGGCCGCCACATCGGCCCTGCTGGAGGGCTTCGCGGCGGACCGCCTAGCGGAGCTGGCGGTGTCGGCCCTGCTGGATGAGGTGGAGCTGACGCCCAAGCCCGGCCTGGTGGACCAACGCAACACCGGCGCGCACCGGGATATGGATCTGCCCCTGTTCCGGCGCTCCGCCCAGAGCCTGCGGCCCTATTTCCGACAGGCTGCGGCCCTGGGGCTGGAGCAGGCGGTGTGCATGGCGCCGCTCCAGCAGGCTGGCCTTGCGGCGGAGGGGACGATGCTTGCCGCCACCGGCGGGGTCAACACCCACAAGGGGGCCGTCTATGCCTTCGGGCTGGTACTGGCGGCCCTGGGGTCCGTGCTGGCGCGGGGAGGGGAGCTGTTCCAGACAGCCGCCGCCCTGGCCGCGGCGGGCCTGCCTCCTGGGACAGATACCCATGGGGGGCAGGCATGGCGCCGCTATGGGGTTTTAGGCGCACGGGGGGAGGCCATGGCCGGGTTTCCGGCGGCCAGGATGGCCTGGCGTGTGCTGGCGGAGCAGGGGGACGACGCGCTCCTGGCCCTGCTGACGCTTCTGGCGGAGGTGGCGGACACCAATCTGCTTCACCGGGGCGGGCCGGAGGGCCTGGGGTTTGTCCAGGAGCGGGCGAGGGCGATTCTGGACGGTCCGGCGGAGGCGCGGCGGGCGGGGCTGGAGGAGCTGGACAACGCCTGCATTGCCCGGAACCTCTCCCCCGGCGGCTGCGCCGACCTGCTGGCCCTGGCGCTGCTCCTGCGGCGGACAGAGGGGATTTGGCACAGCTGAGAAGCAAGCTGTCAAAAAACAGCACATCCACTTTCCTGATACACAGGAGGACCGGTCCGAAAAAAATCGGACCGGTCCTCCTGTGTGCTGAAACGGTCAGCGCGGCTTGTTCTGCTTCCGCCACTCCCTGGGCGGCAGGCCGTAGCACTTCTTGAAGGCTTGGGAGAAATGGAGCTGGTTGGGGTAGCCGCAGCGGACGGAGATGTCCCCAATGGATGCGTTGGACGCCTTCATCAGCTCGGCGGCCTTGTTCAGGCGCAGTTGGATGATGAACTCCTGGGGCGTGGAGCCAACCACCTCCTTGAACAGCTTGCTGAAATAGCTCCGGTTGAGCTTGCACACGTCCGCGAGCTCCTCCACGGTGAGTGCGCGCTGGTAGTTCCGTTGGATGTAGTTTACCGCCTCCTGGATGTAGAAATCCCGCAGCTGGCCGCCCTTGGACTCCCGCCGGGTAGCGGAGCTGCGGACCAGCTCGTCCAGGAACAGGCAGAGCTGCCCTACCAGATGGAGGGGGGAGGCGTCCGCGTGGCTGGCGATGTAGAGCATCCTGTCGCGCACCGCGTCCCCCATGGCGGGGTCCTTGGGGCGGTAGATGGGCTGCGATATGCCCAGCCCGGCGGCGTCCAGGTACTCCGCCGCCCGCAGGCCGTCAAACTCCACCCAGACATATTTCCAGGGCTGGTCCTCGTCTGCGCGGTAGGTGTTGACCTGGCCCGGGCAGATCAAAAAGCCCTGCCCGGCGTGGAGATGGTGGTAGTGGGTGACGCCGTCGGCGTCGTTGGAGTGGAGCAGCCCCTGCCCGGAGATGACATAGTGGAGCAGGTAGTGGTTGCGGACAAAGGGGCCGAAGGAGTAGAGCGGCTTGCACTGCTCCCACCCGTACTGATAGGGCCGGAGATCCAGGAAATTGTCGTTGGGGAAGATGGAAAAGGAATAGCTGCTCATGATGCACACCCTCTTTCACAGGAGCGGACGCTCCCGCTGCGCGTTCCAATCCTAGGGCATGATTCTATCACATCCGACGGCATTTGTCACCGGTTTTTTGTGTTTTCCATTTCTTTTTGTACCGCACCGTCCCAATTGCAGCCGGTCTCCGCTGCCGCCCGGCCAGGGGAGGCCCCTTGCCGTATCCCCGGGGAACAGAGCATGTTTTGCACTCTTTTTCGCACCATTTCCGATTATACTGCATAAGCTGTTTCTATACAATAGAACCAACGACCAGTAAAAGGAGGAATCCCCGTGAATCAGCCCATTTTTACCGGCTCTGCCGTAGCCATTGCCACCCCCTTTACCAGCGATACCGTCGATTACCCCGCGCTGAAACGGCTGCTGGATTTCCAGCTGGACAACGGTACGGATGCCGTCGTTGTGTGCGGCACCACCGGCGAAGCCGCCACCATGAGCTATGTCGAGCGGATGCGGACCATTGAGACCACCGTGCGCCATGTGGCCGGGCGGGTTCCGGTCATCGCCGGGACCGGCGCGAACAGCACCGAAACCGCCATCACCCTCTCCAAGGACGCCGCCCTGGCCGGGGTGGACGGCCTGCTGGTGGTCACGCCCTTCTATAATAAGGCGACGCAGAAGGGGCTTGTGCGCCACTATGAGGCCGTCGCTGACGCGGTGGAGAAGCCCGTCATCCTTTACAACGTCCCCTCCCGTACCGGCGTGAAGTGTACGGCGGAGGCCTACGCCGCCCTGGCCAAGCACCCCAACATCCACGGGGTCAAGGAGGCAAGCGGGGACCTGGCCCTGGTGCAGAAGACCCGGGAGCTGTGCCCGGAGGACTTCTACATATGGTCCGGCAACGACGGCGAGACCGCCCCCATCATGCTCCTGGGGGGCAAGGGTGTGATCTCCGTGGCCGCCAACGTGGCCCCCAGGGAGATGCACGAGCTGACGGACGCCTGCCTGCGGGGGGATTTCTTCTCCGCCGGGAAACAGCAGCTGCACCTGCGCAGGCTCTGCGAGGCCCTGTTCTGGGAGGTGAACCCCATCCCTGTGAAAACGGCGCTGGGCATGATGGGCTACTGCCAGGAGATCTTCCGCCTGCCCATGTGCGAGATGGAGGCGGAGAACCGCCCGCGCCTGCGCGCCGTACTGGAGTCCTACGGCCTGGTGTGACCGGCTTGACTTCCCCTCCCCCCTGTGGTAGAGTATGGAAAAAACGGCGGGGAGGTGTATCCAAGTGGGGGATACGATCTACATTGACCGGGGGAGCGGCGGCAATGGCCCTGTCGCTTTCCTGACCAGGGGCGTGGCCTCCGTCTATACGGGGCTGGAGGTCTGCACGGAGCAGGAGAGCCCGCTGCTGGACGAAATCAGCCGCCTGTGTGGGCTGGATTTTTTCCGGGAGGAGCAGCCGCTCCCCCTGTATGGCGTCCCCTGCCTGTGCGTCTTTGCCCGGGACGGCGCGGGCGGCTGCTTTGCCGGGGTCGGGGCCGGCCTGGAGGGCGCCCCGATCTTCTACATCGACAGCAGCCGCGTCCCGCACCCCCTTGCGCCCAGCCTCGCCGCCCTGCTCAGGATGGCGGTGGAGGACCCGGACTGGCGGTGCAAATGCCTGCCCGGCAGCTGGCCCCGCCTGCCGGAGGGGCCGCGGGACCGGCTGGCCGCAGACCTCCGGCTCCCACGGCCGGAGGGGCAGCTGGCATGGCCCGTCCAGCCTCCCCGGGTATTTGCCTCCCGGGAGGAGGCGGAGCGGGAATTCCCCATCCGGGACGCGGCGGAGCTGATCCGGCAGCGCCGTTTCCAGGTCCGGCCCATGATTACCGCCCAGGAGCGGGCGGGCCGGGCCTTCGTCCACTACACCGCCTGGCGGGAGGCATACGCCGGCATCCTGGACAGCCGGATTTTGGACAGCCACACCATGGCCCGCTGCCAGGAGGTGGCGGAGAAGTACCCGGAAAACACCTTGGTTCTGACCGACCGGGACAAGGTGGTGGGCTTTGCCCGCTATGAGCCGGAGGCCCGGGACTTCGTGACCGTACCGGACGCGGCGGAGGTCAGCGCGCTGTATGTGCTGGAGGCGTACCAAGGCCAGGGGCTGGGCCGGATGCTGATGGATGCCTGTCTTGACCGGCTGGAGCGGCCCCGGGTGGCGCTGTACGTGCTGGAGGGCAACGAAAAGGCCATCGGCTTTTATAAACACATGGGGTTCCGGATGACTGGGAACCGGATGGCAGTGGAGATGGATGGCGGAGAGATGGCCGAGCTGGAGATGGTTCTGGACCGGCCGGGTATACTGGCGGGCGGGACAAGCCCGGGAAGGTAAGGAGGCCCAGGATATGGGAAAGACAGCGTTTATCACCGGCGGGAGCCGGGGCATCGGACGGGCCATCGCCCGCCGTCTGGCGGCGGAGGGCTACGCCGTAGGGATTGACTACCTCCAGGCCAGGGAGCAGGCGGAGTCGCTGGCCGCGGATTTGCAGGCCCAGGGCTGTCAGGCCCTGGCCGTCCAGGCCGACGTGGCGGACCAGGCTGCCGTCACCGCCGCCATCGCCCGGGTGGAGGACGCCTTCGGCCCGGTGTCCCTGCTGGTGAACAATGCGGGGATTGCGGAGCAGCACCAGTTCCAGGACATCTCCCACAGTTTCTGGGACCGGATTTTCGCCGTCAATGTCAACGGCGCGTTCCACACCATCCAGGCCGTCCTGCCCCATATGCTCCATGAGAAGGCGGGCTGTATCCTCAACATCTCCTCCATCTGGGGCCAGCGGGGGGCGTCCTGTGAGGTGGCCTATTCCGCCACCAAGGCGGCCCTCATCGGCCTGACCCGCTCCCTGGCCATGGAGCTGGCCCCCTCCGGCATCCGCGTCAACTGCGTCGCGCCGGGGGTCATCCAAACGGATATGGTGCAGGTGCTGGGGGAGGAGACCCTGTGCGCCCTGGCGGAGGAGACCCCCATTGGCCGCCTGGGAACGCCGGAGGATATCGCCGCCGCCGTGGCGTTCCTGGCCAGCCCCGGCGCGTCCTTCATCACCGGCCAGGTGCTGACGGCGGACGGGGGCTTCATCCTGTAGCACCCGGAGATCGGTTCTTATGAAATACAAGGAGGCGCATCATGAAGCAGGCACTGATTGTTATTGATATGCAGAACGGTTTTTTGAACCCGGAATCCCCGCTGTGTATCCGGGGGGCCCGGGCCACGGTGCCGGCCTGTGCGCGGGTGATATCCGCCTGCCGCCAGTCCGGCATCCCGGTGGTTTTTGTCAACCGGGCCTACCGGGCCGACGGCAGCGATGTGGAGCACACCCGCTGCCAGGTCTGGGCGAAGGGCGGCAAGCCCCTCACCCCCGGCAGTACCGGGCCCCTGTCGGTGGAGAACCCGCCGGAGTTCGGCCGCCGGGAGGGGGATTATGAGATCATCAAACCCCGCTACTCGGCCTTTTTCCAGACAAGCCTGGATCTGCTCCTGCGCCGTCTGGGGGTGGACACGGTCATCCTCACCGGCACCACCACGCCAAACTGTATCCGTACCACCTGCTATGACGCCATCTCCCTGGACTACCGGGTGGTGGTGCTGGAGGACTGCTGCTCATCCAATACGGAGGAGATCCAGCGGGCAAACATGCTGGATATGGGGAATGTCGGCGCGGAGATCTGTGCCTCCGCCCCATTCCTGGACAGGCTGGGCGGGCAGCTGGTGATCCGTCAGGCGACGGCGGCGGATGTGGACCGCTGTGCGGAGATTGAGGCGGCCTGTTTCCCCCCGGAACAGGCGGCCAGCTGGGAGCGGATGCGCGGCCGCATTGCCGCTTACCCGGAGCATATCCTCCTGGGGGAGGTGGACGGGACAGTGGTGGGATTCGTCATGGGCCCGGTGGTCGATGCCCCCGCCATCGCGGACAAGATGTTTGCCGACCCAGGCTGCCACCGGCCGGCGGGGGCGTATCAGTCCGTGTTCAGCCTGGCGGTCCACCCGGACTTCCAGCGCAGGGGCTATGGACGGCTCCTGCTGGACGAGTTGATTGGCCAGGCCCTCCGGGAGGGCCGGGAGGCCGTCATCCTCACCAGCCGGGAAAAACGGCTGGCCTACTATCAGAGCTTCGGCTTTGAGAAGCAGGAGGTGCAGTCCGCCCACGGCGGGGTGCCCTGGTTTGCCATGACGCTGTGGCTGTAGAGCCTGCATCATTAAAATCCTTGCAATACATGTTGTATTGCAAGGATTTTTTAGGCGCAGGCAGCTGTCCGGCCTCACGTTACGGGGATGTCCACCCCGTTGACGGACACCGTTGCCACCTGGTTGACATCCGTCAGGCCGTGGAAACCGAAGACCAGCCAGATATAGCCCTCGTCCCCGTTATAACCGCTGCATCCGCCGCCGCCCAGGCTGCGTGATTTAGCGATCTTCCCAGACTGGCTGCTCCAGGCTGCCGTCTCCAGGCCACAGCTCATGGCAATGGGCTGGCCCTCCGCGTCATAGGCGGCCACATCCTGATGCTCGTGGCAGTCGTAGTAGGCCGCCCCGGACGCCTCGGCGCCGTGGTGGAGGCGCAGGTCCTCGCTGGAAATCCAGACATACAGCGCCAGGGGGGAGATGTGGATCTCGCTGACAGCCGCGTCCAGCTCCCGGCCGCCGTCAGGGCCGCTGATGACAGCCTTTACCGGCGTATCCGGGGTCAGGCGGCGGATGTAGTCCGGATAGCGGAGGGTCACATAGCCGAAATCCCAGGTCCCGGCACAGTCCAGGTCGTATTTGCGCTCCAGACCTGGGGCGATTTCCCAGTTGTGCCCTAGGTTGGAGGCTTTCAGCTGCACCGTGGACCCGTTTACCCCCGGCTGGGAGCTGTAGAGCAGCCACATCATGGGGAGCTTGTTGTCTGTGGGATCATCGTCCGGCAGGGGCACGATGTCCCAGGAGCCGTAGAGCGAGCTGTCCGTGAACTGGACGCTGGAGTTGCTGAAGTCGTAATCCGCCGCGTCCAGCACCGTTCCCTCCGGGGCCTCCAGCTCCAGCCCCAGGTAGATGTAGTAGTCATCCCCTACGCAGTCGGTGATGGAGAGGGTCCAGCCGTTGTTCTCCACCGCCTTGCCCACGAAGCCGCCGCTCTGCTCGTAGCCCACGCTGTCCCCGCCGAAGAACCGGTCCCGCAGGATGGGCGCGTTGGAAACCACCGCCGCGCCGCCCGCCGCCGCCAGCAGGCAGGCGGCCACGGCTGCCGCCGCAGCCCGCCCCAGCGGACTGCGGCGGGAGGGAGCCACCCGCCGCCCCAGCCGCTCCGCCAGGGCCTGCTTGCCCTCTTGCGTCAGCCGGACGTGGTCCAGCTCATCCCGATAGGCGCGCTCAAATTCCTCTTTCATCGTCTGTACCTCCCAGCATTTGCCGCAATTTTTCCTTTCCGCGTTTCAAATGGGTGCTCACCAGCGGCGGGGACCGGCCCAGCAGGGCCGCGATCTCCCGCACCTCGTACCCCTCATAGTAGCGCAGGAAGATGGCCTGCCGGTAGGGCGGCGGCAGGGCCATCACCTGCTCCAGCAGCCCGCCTGGTTCCGGCGTCTCCACAGCCAGGTGCAAGCCCTCCTCCAGCGGGGCCCGCCGCCGGAACCAGGCGCTTTTGCGCCAGTTCTTGCAGGCGTTCACCGCCAGCCGGATCACCCAGGCCCGCTCCTGCCCACGGTCGGGGAAGGTGCGCGGGTCCTCCAGCAATTTGATGAGCACCGTCTGGCAGATGTCCTTTGCGTCGTCCAGATCCCCCAGCCAGGTGAGCCCGATGCGCAGGAGCAAATCCGCGTACTGCCCCACCAGGTACTCCGCCCGCTCATCGTCCATGCCCATCACCCCCTTTCACTTGGATAACAACACAGCGTGGGCAAATCTGGCAGGGGTGGGGGAATTATTTTTCCCAGCCGCGCCGCCATTTTCAATTTTGCACAAAAGTGGTCTGCGGGAATTGTTGGAAAGGGAGAATCATGGACAGCCCGCTTGACTTCTGTCTTTTCATGAGCGACAATAGATGCGGCATCGCGTTTCCCGACGGGGCGCGGCGCCGAATATGTGAAGATGATTGAGGTAACACTATGGCAAAGACAGTTCAGGAAATCCTGGCCTTCTGCCAGGAGAACGGCGTGCGGATGATCGACTTCAAGACCGTCGACCTGCAAGGCCGGTGGCACCACATTACCATCCCTGCCGAGCGGTTCTGCGAGGACACCCTGCGCCACGGCATCGGCTTTGACGGGTCCAACTTTGGCTATGCGTCTGTGGAGAAGAGCGACATGGTCTTCGTGCCGGACCCGGATTCCGCATGTCTGGACCCCTTCACCGCCGTACCCACCCTGTCCATGACCGGGGATGTGCAGGTGATCGACCTGCCGGAGAACCGCCGCTTTGACCAGTACGCCCGCAGCGTCACCCAGCGGGCGGAGGAGTACATGCGGGAGAGCGGCATTGCCGACAAGATGGTGGTCGGGCCGGAGTTCGAGTTCTATGTCTTCGACCGCGCCAGCTTTGAGACCGCACCCAACCACGCCTCCTTCCAGGTGGACACCGCCCAGGCGGAGTGGAACACGGGGGACCCGGCGGGCAAGGGCTACCAGATGGGGCGCCACGACGGCTACCACGCCGCCCTGCCCCAGGACATCACCTTCGACCTGCGCAACGAGATCTGCCTGCGCATGGCGGACTGGGGCGTGGCGGTGAAGTACCACCACCATGAGGTGGGCGGCCCCGGCCAGCTGGAGGTCGAGGTGGAGCCGGAGAGCCTGACGGAGATGGCGGACAAGACCATGGTGGCGAAGTATCTCATTAAGAACTGCGCCGCCCGGGCGGGCAAGACCGCCACCTTCATGCCCAAGCCCATCTATGGCGAGGCGGGCAGCGGGATGCACGTACACATCTGGCTGTGGAAGGACGGGGAGCCCCTGTTCTACGACCCCAACGGGTACTCCAGCCTGTCGGACACTGCGCTGTACTTCATCGGCGGCCTGCTCAAGCACGCCGCGTCCTTGTGTGCGATTACCAACCCCTCCACCAACTCCTTCAAGCGTCTGGTGCCGGGCTTTGAGGCGCCTGTGACCATCGGCTATGCCACGGCCAACCGTTCCTCCATCATCCGCATCCCGGCCTACGCCAAGACGCCGGCCCAGAAACGGTTTGAGCTGCGCAACCCCGACGCGACCTGTAACCCCTACTACGCCTACGCCGCCATCCTGATGGCGGGGCTGGATGGGATTCAGAATCGGATTGACCCCCATGCCAGCGGCTGGGGCCCCTATGATTTCAACCTCTTCCAGCTCTCGGAGGAGGACAAGAAGCGCATCCAGGCCCTGCCCAAGTCCCTGGGCGAAGCCCTGGACGCCCTGGAGCAGGATCACGCCTACCTCACCGCCGGCGGCGTGTTCCCGGAGCAGCTCATCCAAAACTGGATCAAGCTCAAGCGGGCTGAGGACGAGGAGATGGCGCGGATTCCCTCGCCTGCGGAGTTTAAGCGGTACTACACGCTGTAAACGGGCCTCCCTGAGAGGGAGAGGACGCCAAAGAATCTGGCGCGATTTGGGAGGTATGTGGGATGGCGGAGCGGAAGGTCTATGCATTCGAGGCTGTGATTGAGCCGGTACCCGGCAAGGGCGGCGCTTACGTCCGGTTCCCTTACGATATCCGGGAGGAGTTCGGCAAGGGGCGGGTCAAGGTGAAGGCAACCTTTGACGGGGAGCAATACGACGGCAGCCTAGTCAACATGGGCGTGAAAAACAGCGACGGCTCCGTCTGCCATATCATCGGCGTGCGGAAGGACATCCAGGAGAGGATTGGGAAACGGCCCGGCGACACGGTGTCCGTGACGATTCAAGAGGCGTAACTGTATCAAGGGCAGGGAGTGATCTCCCTGCCCTTCTGCTGTGCCGTACCTGCGCGCCATCCGCACAGACCCCTGCGCCGCCTCCCGGCCGCCGGGGCCGCGTACTGCTTTCGCGGCGGAGCGGCTGAGGATTGCTCGGATATTGTACCACATAGACAGGGCGGGGACAAGCGGCCCTGTTTTTCGAGGGAAAATAACCGTTGCACAGAAGGCAGGAATATGCGATACTGGTTGTATCACACGCTTAGGAGGCGGATTATGCCCTTTCTCACCCATGATGACAACGGTGTGGTGTACCACACCTCTTCGATCCTGGAGGACGGCGGCCTGCTCCACGGCTTCTCTACCCGCCTGGGGGGAGTCAGCGGGGGCTGCTGTGCGTCCTTGAATTTCCGGGGCGGGGGGCCGGAGCCGGACGACCCGGCCCATGTCCGGGAGAACTACCGCCGGTTCTGCGCCGCCCTGGGGGCGGACCCTGCGGGGCTGGTGCTGTCCAAGCAGGTCCATGAGGATACGGTGCGCCATGTCACCGCATCCGACGCAGGCAAGGGCCTGCTCACTCCCACAGACTACACGGCCGACGCCCTGGTGACGGATGAACCGGGGCTGAACCTGATGGTCTTCTCGGCGGACTGCACCATCTGGCTGCTGTATGACCCAGTCACCCGGTCCATCGGTGCGGTCCACGCCGGTTGGCGGGGCACCGCCCTGGATCTCCCCGCCAAGGCGGCCGCCGCTATGGGCCGCCTGTTCGGCGCGCGCCCTGAACACATCCGGGCGGCTGTCGGGGCGGGGATCGGCCCGTGCTGCTTCGAGACCCACGACGATGTGCCGGAGGCCATGCGCGCCGCCTTCGGCCCCGGCGTGGAGGCATATATTGCCCCCAGGGACGGGAAATGGACCGTGGACCTGAAGGGGATCAATGCCTGGAGGCTGCGGGAGAGCGGCATCCAAGCGGGGCATTTGGACGTCTGCCCCCTGTGTACCGCCTGCCGCACGGACCTGTACTGGAGCCACCGCAGGTCCGGCGACCGCCGGGGCGTGCAGGGGGCGGTGATCGGGCTTGCGCCCGGCGGGGGCTGCCCATGAGGCGGGCGGTATGGTTCCTGCTGGCGGCGCTCCTGCTGAGCGGCTGCGCGGCCCTGACGGAGCCTGAGCCTGAGCCGGACCGGAATTGGGCGGCCTATCAGCAGGGCCTGCTGGAGGAGGATGAACCGGAGGATGTGTCGCCGGAGGAGGACAAAGCGCCGGCCTATCCGTCCGCATTCTCTATGGCCTACCACAAGGGCCAGACCCTGGACCCCATCACCTGCGGTGAGGGCATCCAGGAGGATGTGGCCGCTCTGCTCTACGAGCCCCTCTTCCAATTGGACAGCACGTTTCAGCCCGTGCCGCTGCTGTGCGAGAGCTGCGAATGGGACGAGCGGGGGCTGGTGTGTACCCTGAACCTGCGGCAGGATGTGACGTTTCAGGACGGCTCCCCGCTCACTGCAAAGGACGTGGTGGACTCCCTGCGCCGTGCCGCCGCGTCGGAGCGGTACGGCTACCGCCTGCGGAATGTCGCCGCCGTCTCCGCCAACCGGGCGGGGCAGGTAGTCATCACCCTGGCAACCCCCAACCGGGGCCTGCCCGCTCTGCTGGACATCCCTGTGGTCAAAAGCGGGACGGAGGAGCGGCAGGTCCCTGTGGGCACAGGCCCCTACCTCTACCTCTCCGGCAGCGAGGGGAACAGCCTCCTGGCCAACGAGGAGTGGTGGCAGCGCAAGCCCTTGCCGGCAGCCTCCATCCCCCTGGTCCACGCCAAGGACCGGGATACCGCGATGTACCTCTTTTCCTCCCATCAGGTGGAGCTGCTGACGGTGGACCCCACCAGCGATAAAAGCTCCGTCAGCGGACAGGCCCAGACCACGGACCGGCCCACCGCTGTGATGCAGTTCATCGGCTTCAACATGGCGGAGGGGCGGTTTTTCACCAGCCCATCCGCCCGGGCGGCTTTCAGCCACGGGATCGCCCGGGATACCCTGGTGGACGCCCAGCTGGCGGGGCTGGCGGTCGCGGCCCAGTTCCCCATCTCCCCCCTGTCCCCCCTGTACCCGGCGGAGCTGGAGGGGACCTACAGCGGGGATTGGAGCATGGCCCAGGCTGCTGCGGAGCAGGAGGAGAGCCGGGAGCTCTCCCTGCTGGTCAGCGAGGGGGACGGCTTCCGGCTGGCCAGCGCCCAGTTTATTGCGGGAAACGCGGCAATCCCAGGCTGGGAGGTCACAGTCCGCGCCCTCCCCTGGGAGGAATATCTGGCCGCGCTGGAGGCGGGGGACTTTGACCTCTACTTCGGGGAGGTCCGCCTCACCGCGGACTGGGATTTGACGGATTTGGTGGGTACCGGCGGCGCGCTCAACTACGGCGGGTACAGCAACCTGTCCACCGATACGCTGCTGGCGGCCTTTGCCGCCGCGGAGGACCGTCCCGCCGCCGCCCGGCAGCTGGCGGCCAACCTGCTCTCCGCCGCCCCCATTGCACCCATCTGCTTTAAAAATAACACTGTCCTCACCCATCCGGGGGTGGTGGAGGGGCTGGACCCGTCGCCGGGCAGTACGTTCCAGGGCCTGGAGAGGTGGATCATCCATCTTGCCGGCTAAAAAATGACTTTTTTTGCCAAATATACAAAAATCAGGTTGCATGTTCCCTGCCGGATGTGGTATGGTAAAGGGTAGAAGTATATCCATTCAATACAGACGAAAGAAAAGAGGAAACGCCTGTGGCAAAGGGATACCAGAGCTACCGGGGCCGGCAGCCGGCAGGGCTGCGCCTGCTCATCGTCCTGCTGGTACTGATCCTGGTGGTGGCCTGCGGATTTTTATTCGCACAGAGATATATTGTGTATACGGAAGACGGCGGGATGTATCTGGATCTGCCCTTCATGCGGCTGGATCTGCCCACCCCGCCTCCGCCGGCGGAGCCGGACCCGCCCCCCCAGGCGGAGCCGGAGCCGCCGGATGTAGAGCTGGTGATTGACGAGCCGGAGCCGCCGCCGGAGGAACCGCCGGAGCCGGTGGACGTCTACGGGGAACGCCGCCTGCTGGAGCTGCCGGCCCTGCCGGCGGACGCGGCTGCGCTCCAGGGGATGCTGTCTGCGGCGGGGGCCAACGGGTTCCTGTTCCAGGTCCGGGATGACACAGGGCTGGTGAAATACACGTCCACGGCGGCCTGGCCCAAGGCCGTGGCGAAGGACGCTGCGGACGCTGGTACCTTGTCGGCCCTCTGTGCCGGTGGGGATGCGGTCGCCGCCGCCCGCTTTAATTGCCTCCACGACAGCTACTACGCTTTCGACAATATGAAGGATGCCGCCATCTGCCAGAAAAACGGCTATGTCTGGTATGACAGCAAATCCTACCACTGGATAGACCCGGAGAAGGAGCTGACCAGGAGCTATATCATCAGCCTGGCGGTGGAGTGCGCCCAGCTGGGGTTTGATGAACTGGTGCTGGAGGAGCTGTGCTACCCCACCCTTGGCAAGCTGCAAAAGATCGATTATTCCGGCAACACCATGGGGAAGGCGGAGGCGCTCGCCCTGCTGCTCACCCAGCTGCGGGAGGCGCTGGAGCCCTATGGCACCCGCCTGTCCCTGCTGCTGCCGGAGGCGCTGCTCCAGTCCGGCGGCGATGCGGAGTCCGGCCAGGACCTGGCGGTCCTGCTGCCCCTGGTGGACGCGGTCTATGTGGAGACGGCGGACCCCGCGGGCGTCCAGGCGCTGCTGACGGCGGCGGCTGGCGAGGGCAGTGTGCCGGAGCTGGTACCGATGCTGGCAGCTGCCGGCGAGGGGAACTGGTGCGTTGCAGGCGGATAAATCGTTTGCGCCTCCATACCGGCAAGATCCAAACAAAAACCCCCGTGCAGTACGCTTGTATTGCACGGGGGTTCCGCCTGTCGAAAAGCATTCCTGGATGGATGCGCCCAAAGTGAGAAGGAAAAAACGGGAACGGGCCCCCACGGCAGCGCGTGGGAGCCCGTTTTCTACACGATGGTGAACAATTACATCAGCGGCTCCAGGTTCAAAACCGGGTGGCCCTTCTCGGTAATGAAGTTCATCAGCTCCTCGGGATCAGAGGTGATGGTCTCATCACCGATCATGCCGCAGAAGTTGTCAATTCCCAGCAGCTCCTTGGCGGTGGCGTTCAGCCGTGCCGCCACGTCGTCCTTGAGCTCCTTGGGCATCCAGACGATGCGGGCAATCCCGCCCTCGGCGGCGGCAAACTTCTTGCTGGCGATGAAGTGGCGGCCGTGGCCCATGAAGCCGGGGGTCTGGACACCGCCGCCGGTCATGGAGGCCAGCTCGCCGAAGGTCATACCCGTGGGGGTCATGCCCTTGTATTCGCGGTTGCAGATCACCAGGCCGTTGGAGATGGGCTCAATGCCGCAGATGCACTCGAAGCAGCCGCAGCTGGTCATGGGGTCCTCCATGATGGAATAGAGGCTCACATGCTCTACCGCGCCCTGGGTGGCGGAGTGGACCATGCGGTCCACGTCGGGGTAATAGCCCTTCTTCTCGTCGGTGCAGCCCTCCTTGCTGATGGGCTGGCAGGGGCCGGCGTCGTTGAGCTCCTTGGTGGCCTTGGCGTCCAGCCAGCTCACCGCGCCGCACAGGCCCAGGCGCTCCGGCGTGACCACACAGCAGTGGCTGGGGGCGAAGGACTGGCAGAGGATGCAGGTGTAGAACTTGTCTACGCTCTCGTCGGTCATGGAGCTGAGGCGGTCGTCCCTGGCATTGTAGGCGGGCATGGCCTCCTCGCTGAGGATGCGGGCGGCCTTCTCAGGATCTGTGACCAGTGTGACCTGGCACTTATCCACCACCGCGTCGAACTCATCCATAATCATGTTGTAGAGCACCTCGCCGAAGTGCTTCATGCGCAGGCCCTTGTCATAGGCGTCGTTGGAGATGCGGATGCGGAACTGGTTGCGCTGGCCGGTGTGCATCACACCCTCCATGTAGTTGAACCAGGCGTGGATCTTCCGCTCGATGACGGACTCGAAATCCTTCTGCATCTTCGCTCCGGCGACCTCGATGTAGGTGGCCAGGGCATATTCGGTCTCACCGCTGTCGATATCCGGGCCGTCGATGGTGATCTTGTGGTCCTCCACCTCGTCCATACCCCGCGTGGTAACGAGCTCGCAGGTGGTGTTTTTGCTGGACCAGAACTCCACCTTCATATCCGCCTTGCGGATGATCTCGCCCTCGAAGGCGGCGGCAAAGGCTACGGGGATGGGCAGTTCCTTGACCTTGATCTTGATATTGCGCAGGGCCAGGGAGCGCTTGGCGGTCTCATCGTGGCTCAAAACGGCCTCCAGCGCGCCGGGGACCTGGAGATCACCGATGTCCTGGTCCACGATGACGGGGAAACCCAGGGCAATGGCGCCCGCTCCGGCGGAGACGACCACCTCGTTGAGGGGCCCGAAGGTGTTGACAAAGGCGGGGACGCGCTCCTTGGTATACTTGAGCAGGCCGGCCAGGTCGCCTGCCTGGATGTTGCCGAAGATCAGCGCAGCGCGGATGGCGACGGTGACGACGTGGATGACGCTGGTGACGTCGTGGCCCAGGGGCACCACGCGCAGCTCCAGCCCCATCTTCACCCCCTCGCCCGCCGCCTGCTCGATGCAGTCGCCGATCATAAAGGTGAGGATGCCCTTGGACTGGTAGTCCTTGACCACCTTGGCTACATCTGCGGCGTTGTCCGCCTTGCCGATGACCACGGCCACGCCGGGGATATCGCCGGTGACAAGGGGCACGCCCAGGGAGCGGATGATGGGGTCAGGGACAAAGCCGATGCCGGAGTCCTCTGCATAGGGGTCGCCGCCCCCCACATATTTCAGGCCCTCGATGATCTCCGCGCCCACGGCGGTGGCAAGCCCGGCGTTCAGCGCCTGGGCGATGTCGTCCTGGTTGGTGATCAGGCTCTTGAGGACGCCCACGCAGGCGGGCAGGTCGCCCAGGGTTTTCACCTTCACGCCGGTGGCGGCGTAGATGGTGGGGAAGAAGTAGGCGGTGTCGGGGAAAGCAACAGGGGTGTCGGCGCCGTGCTTGGCAATCGCGTCGTTGACGGCCCCCTCAGTCAGGCCTGCAACGGCATTGGAACCGGCATAGATCAGGTCAGTTAACGCGCTCATATCAAAACAACCTCCTGTAAAATTGGTGTCCCGGGGGGATACTATGCCCTTAATATACCAAAAAACAGCGGGCTTGTATAGCCTTTTCCGGCGTTTTCACAGAAATTTTTCATCCCCCGCCGGGGGATGCGCGCCTGCCCGCAAGCAGCCGCAGCAGGGCGGACTTGCATAAGACGCGTTGGATTGATGCAATATTTTGAAATCTTACAGGAAATTTTAGATTATTTTCTATTGAATATGAAGGGAAAATGTGTTATACTTGCAAAAAGCGCGATAGAAAGGAGCGGAGCCTATGATCTGGAATGAAAACCGAGAGAACGCCTACTGTGAGATTACCCCGGCCATCCTGGCGCTGAAGGAGCAGTGGGAAAAGGAGAACTACATCGACCCCAGGCTGTACAAGGAGTATAACGTCAAGCGCGGCCTCCGGGACGAGGACGGGCGGGGGGTGCTGACGGGCCTGACCCGGGTGGCGGAAATCCAGTCCTACACCGTCACCCAGGATGAACATATCCAGCCCGCTGACGGCGTCCTCTACTACCGGGGCATTGACTGCCGGGAGCTGGTGCGGGGCTCGGAGGCGCGGGGGCGGTTCGCCTTTGAGGAGGCGGCCTACCTGCTGCTGTTCGGCGAGCTGCCCAGCCAGTACCAGCTCCAGGACTTCTGCGGACAGCTGGCCGCCTACCGCACCCTGCCCACCAATTTCTTCCGGGATATCATTATGAAGGCCCCGCCCAAGGACCTGATGAACACCATGCAGCGGGCGATCCTGACGCTGTACTGCTATGACGACAAGGCCAATGACATCGGCCTGGAGAACGTGCTGCGCCAGTGCCTCCAGCTGCTCAGCAACATGCCGGTGCTGGCGATCTACGCCTACCAGGCATGGCGGTACAGCCAGGGGGAGAGCCTGTTCATCCACGTACCCCAGCCGGACATGTCCACGGCGGAGAACTTCCTGTACATGCTGCGGGAGGACCGGAGCTATACGGAGCTGGAGGCCCGCACCCTGGATGTGGCCCTGGTGCTCCACGCGGACCACGGCGGCGGCAACAACTCCACCTTTACCAACCATGTGGTCACTTCCTCCGGCACGGATACCTACTCCGCCGTCGCCGCCGCCATGGCCTCCCTGAAGGGCCCCCGCCACGGCGGCGCCAACAGCAAGGTCATGGACATGATGGCGGATATCAAGGAGCATGTGACGGACTGGCGGGACGAGGGGGCCGTGGAGGGCTACCTGACCAGGATTCTGGACAAGGAGGCGTTTGACGGCAGCGGCCTCATCTACGGCTTGGGCCACGCGGTCTACACCCGGACAGACCCCCGGTGCGAGGTCTTCCGCAGCTACGTCCAGCACCTGGCGGCGGAGAAGGGCCGGGGGATGGAGCTGGCGCTGTATGAAAACGTGGAGCGGGTGGGCAAACGGCTGCTGATGGAGCGGCGGAACAAGAAGGCCCTGTCTACCAATATCGACTTTTACAGCGGGCTGGTGTATGAGATGCTGGGGCTGCCCATGGAGCTGTATACCCCCCTGTTCGCGGTGGCGCGGATCTCCGGCTGGAGCGCCCACCGGATGGAGGAATTGAGCGCCGGCGGAAAGCTGATCCGGCCCCGGTATGAGTGCGTGGAGCCCCACAGGGGGTATACCCCCATGGAGGAGCGGTGAGGGGCAAAGCCGCTGTGAACCCCCCTGTGCCCGGCATTTTTCAGATGCGTCTGGCAGAAGCTGTGAATTTTTTATAAAAACTGATTTTTCCCGTTGTGTTTCCTGGCTATATGTGCTATCCTATAGATATCATGAGTCCAACAAATGCATAAAGGAGTGATTTCATATGGTTAGATTAATCATGAGCGGCTCTGGTGAGGGAAAGACCAAACAACTCATCGAATTGATGAACAGCGAGGCTGTGTCCGAGGTGGGGTGCATGGTCTGCATCGAGCCGAAGCGCAACATGAGCTTTAACCTGCGCCACCAAACCCGTATGATCGACGCGTCAGAGTTCTCTATCGGTAGCTTCGAGGCCCTGCGCGGTTTCCTGTGCGGCCTGTACGCTGGCAATTACGATATTTCCCACATCTTTATCGACAACCTCTGCAAGGTCGCCCACAGCACTGACGACCGCCAGGTGGGGGAGTTCCTCAATTGGCTGGACGGCTTCAGCTCCCCGCTGAATCTGAAGGTCACTGTCACTGTCAGCGCAAACCCGGATACCGCCACCGATACGATGCGTAAATACATGTAACCGCTTTTCCCAGACAGGGAGGCCCCCGGCCGACGGCCGGGGGCTTTTCTGTTCCGCCGCGTTAAAAAGCCTTGAAATACACAAGATTCCTGGGATGTTTGTTTTGCAGGGTGAAAAAATCTATCATCCAGCATCCACCGGCGATGGAAACAGGTTCTGATTTTTTACACTGGGAAAAACCTGCGGGCTGCATTTTCCGACTATATGGGTGAAGACAGACAGGAAAGGAAGGATTGCTTTGGATGACAAGCAGATTGTAGAGCTGTACTGGCAGCGCAGCGAGATGGCCATCCAGGAGACGGCGGCGAAGTACGGCCCCTACTGCCGCGCAGTTGCCGCCGGGATTCTGGCGGACCCGCAGGACACAGATGAGTGCCTCAACGACACCTGGATTGGGGCATGGAACGCCATGCCGCCCCACCGGCCCAGCCGCCTGCGGCTGTTTTTGGGGAAGATCACACGGAGCCTGGCCTGCGACACACTGCGTGCGCGGCTGGCCCAGAAGCGCGGCGGCGGGGCGTGCGTGGAGGCATTGGAGGAGCTGGGGGAGTGCGTACCGAGCGTGCCCGGCGCAGACCAGGTGGTGGAGGACCGGGAGCTGGTACGGCTCATCAACCGCTTCCTGTATACCCTGCCGGAGCGGGACTGCGGCATCTTCCTCCGGCGGTACTGGTACGTGGAGCCGCTGGAGAACATTGCCGGGCGGTATGGTCTGAAGGAAAACACGGTGAAAAGCAGCTTGTTCCGCACCCGGAAGAAGCTCAGGGCTTACTTGGAAAAGGAGGGGATCGACCTATGAGGAAACAAGAGAGACTGTTTTCCGCCATCGGCGGTGTGGATGAGGTATTGCTGGAGCGCAGCGAAAGGCTGCGGCAACGCGGCCAGGGGCGGCGGTGGCTGGCCTGGGCTGCTGCCGCGGCGGCCTGCCTGGCAGTGATGGCAAGTGTATGGATATGGGCCTATGGACCGGGGCAGCCCGCGGCTGTGGACGGGCCGATTCCTGCGGAGGACCCGGTTGGCAGCACGGACGCGCCGCCCCGGCTGGAAGGGGAGGGCCAGCTCCACCTGCTGCGCTACGGCATGGAACAGGAGGCCCCCCCATTCAGCATCTATTTTGATGAGTCGTCCTACCACATCTACGAGCCGGATGGGCTCTATATCATCCGCCCCAACGACCAGCTCCAGGGGATGCCGGCCTGTCAGCTGGAGATCGCCCACATGCCCAACACCTCCCTGGACGAGGCGGTGGAGGCCATACGGCAGCAGGCCGAGATCCTGTATCGCTCCGTGACGCTCATGGACGAGGCCACCGTGGATCTGGCCTGGGGCTGGCCGGAGAACACCGCCCGGCGTTTCCTGCTCGCCAGCGACGGGACGGGCTGGGACGACCGCCAGGCGGACAGCTGGTTTGTGGAGGACGGCCAGGGCGGGGTGTTTGTGCTCACATCCTCCTACTTCCTGGAGGCGGCAGAGGGCCTTGGCGCGCGCTTCTACGACATGGTCTGCACCTTCCGGGTGGAGGACGGGGACGCCCCCGCCTGGCAGGCGGAGCTGGAGGAAACGGCGGAGCGGATGATCCGTGCCGGGCTGCCGGGGCTGGAGGGCATCAGCGTGGGCGGCATCAGCTATACCGTCTCCGAGCAGGAGGCAGGGCTGGCAGCCACGGTCTGCGTCAAGTACCGCTTTAGCCCGGAGGAGCCCTATGCAGACTGGTCCATGTCGCTTGTCTATGAGGACCGCCAGTGGCGGCCCATCGCTTAATCTTCCGCAGGCAGATCGACCGCAAACAGTGCGCCCGCGCCGCCGGTGTGGACGAAGAGGATATCCTCATCCTGGTCAAAGGCCCCCTGCTCCAGCAGCTCAAAGAAACCGGCCAGGGCCTTGCCCGTGTAGACCGGGTCCGCCAGGATTCCCTCGGCCCGGGCCAGACGGCGCACGGCGGCACAGCCGCCGCTGCTGGGGATGGCATAGCCGGGGCCGGTGTGATAATGGATGTGGATATCCTCCGCACACGGCTGGATATCGCAGTCCAGGAGCCGCGCGGTCTCCCGCATCAGCTCCAGGCTGATCTCCTCAAAGGGGTCATCGCATACCCCCACGCCTACCGAGCGTGTGCCGGGCAGGAATAGCTTGGCCCCCAATGTCAGGCCCGCATAGGTGCCGCCGGAGCCTACGGCGCTGACAACGGCATCCAGGCGTACCCCCAGTTCATCCGCCTGGTTGGCGATCTCCCGGGCACAGTTGACATAGCCCAGGCAGCCCACAGGCACGGAGCCGCCCACAGGGATGGAATACGGGGTGCGGCCCTGGCTGCGCAGCTGTGCCGACAGACGCTCCATCTCCGCGTACACATCCTCATAGCTGTCCGTGTCCACCATCCGGACGGATGCGCCGAAGATGCCGTCCAGGATCAGGTTGCCCCCGGTGAGGGTGCCCCGCTTTTTCAGGATCAGGATGGCCTCCATACCCAACCGGGCGGCGCAGGCGGCAGTGAGCATGGCATGGTTGGATTGGGGCCCTCCGGCGGTGAGGATTACGTCCGCCCCCTGCGCCTTGGCCTCCGCCAGCAGGAACTCCAGCTTCCGGACCTTGTTGCCACCCAGGCCCACGCCGGTCATATCGTCCCGCTTGATGTAGATGTTCTTGCCCAGCTCCCGGCTCAGGTTCTCCAGCTTGTACATGGGCGTGGGCAGCACGCCCAGAGGGATCGTTTCAAATTCTGTAATCTGTTTCATGACAGCCTCCTTGTCCGTATGTTTGTGCCTCCCATTCTACCATCCCGGCGGCCCGCTGGCAAGGGGGAGGAACCCAGGCAGCGGGTCGTCTACGCCCTGGTGAGCACATAACAATAATCCGTTACAGGCTCCTTCCAGACCGCTAACTGGTACAATTCCAGGAGATCCTCTGTAGACAACTCGTTGATTGGAATGTTCGCCTTCCGTACCTTGTGGTCAAAGTCCATATCCTGCCAGACATGCCAGAGCTCAATTTCATCGGAAATTTCCAAGCGCCCCTTCAAATACTCAATGATCCTCTTTGCGCGGCCGGGCGTGTAGCGCCACTCCAGAATCGCGAAATATCTCTTCTGTGATGGGAGCTCGAGCACCCGCTCCGTTCGATAAATGGCGAAGCCGTCATCCATACCGCCATCGTCAACCGTTCCATTGCCGGCATCGAAGGTTATGGTAAAATCCGGCGGATAGGGCACGTCCTGCAAGGGGCAATCAGAAACCATCAGCATGACAGAGCTCATGTATCACCGCACCTCCTTTTTTATCAAATCATACCATGCAGCACGGCCAGGCACAAGGGGGGGATGGAAACAGGGCGGCTGCCCGGGCAGCATTTTTTACACCGGAGTTGTCCGGGAGGACTTGCATTCCAGACGGATTTCCTGTATCATAAAGCAGAATCCTGCGTCCCTGCGGGGCGCGTCCCCATAGGGAGGCACACAGCATGACAAGACAAGAATGGATCGAATGGGCCAGCCGCGGGGCTGTCCTTCTGGATGGCGCCACGGGCTCTAACCTGCGGGAATCCGGGATGCCGGTGGGCGTCTCCCCGGAGCTGTGGGTGCTGGAGCATCCGGAGGCCCTGCTGGCGCTCCAGCGGGGCTATGTGGAGGCGGGGAGCCAGATTCTCTGCGCGGCGACATTTTCAGCGAACCGCCTGGGCCTGGCCAACTTTGGCCTGGCGGAGAAGGTGGGGGAGCTCAACGCCGCCCTCGTCGCCCTCTCGAAGGAGGCGGCAGGCGGGAAGGCCCTGGTAGCCGGGGATCTGTCCACAGTAGGGAGGCCCCTGGAGCCGGCAGGGGACCTGCCCTACAGCGTGGCCTACGATATCTACCGGGAGCAGATGGAGGCCCTAGCGGCCGCCGGGGTGGACCTGCTGGCGGTGGAGACCCTGATGGGCGTGGATGAGGCGGTAGCCGCGCTGGACGCGGCGGCGGACCTTGGCCTGCCGGTGTGGTGCAGCTTCTCCGTGGAGGCCGACGGCGGCGTGCCCTTCGGCGGGAATGCCCGGGAGGCGGCAGCGGCGGCGGCGGAGATGGGCGCGGCTGCCGTGGGCGTCAACTGTTCGGTGGGCCCGGACCAGCTGGAGGCCGTGGTGCGCACTATGCGCACAGCGGTGCAAGTCCCGATCGTCGCCAAGCCGAATGCGGGCCTGCCGGTGATCAACAGCCGGGGAGAGGCCGTCTACAGCATGGGGCCGGCGGACTTTGCCCGGCACATGGGGGTCCTGGCGGCGGCTGGGGCAGGGCTTGTGGGCGGCTGCTGCGGGACGGCGCCGGCCTATATCCGGGCGCTGGCGGCGGCGCTGGGCAGGTAATCACCCTTTCCTTTGAAAAGAAAAGGATCAAAAGAAATTTTTATCGCCAAACTGCGTTTGGTCCACGCTTTTTTGAATACACTATGACAGCGCAGAGTACGGGTTCCTTTTTTGACTCTTTTTTCTGGCAAGAAAAAAGAGTGCCTACTTACAAAATGACAAACGCTTAAATTTGCTGCAAAGGAGTCGAGACGATGAAAGTACTGGTATTAGGCGGCGTGGCGGCAGGCACCAAGGTGGCGGCCAAGCTGCTGCGGGAGGACCGCAGCTGTGAAGTGACAGTGCTGACCAAGGGCAAGGACATCTCCTATGCCGGCTGCGGCCTGCCCTACTACGTGGGCGACGTGATTCACGAGAAGGGTGAGCTGATCGTAAACACCCCGGAAAAGTTTGCGAAGCTCACCGGTGCAAAGGTTCTCACCCAGACTGAGGCTGTGGCGGTGAAGCCCTCCGAGCACAAGGTGGAGGCCAAGTATCTCCGGACTGGCGAGGTGGCGGAGTACGCTTATGACAAGCTGGTCATCGCTACCGGCGCATCCCCCTTCGTCCCCCCCATCCAGGGCCTGGACCTGAAAAATGTGTTCGTGATGCGCACCCCGGACGACGCCATCGGCCTGCGGGCGGCGGTGGAGGCCGGGGAGATCAAACGGGCCGTGGTGGCCGGCGGCGGCTTCATCGGGCTGGAGGTGGCGGAGAACCTGGCCGCCAAGGGCGTGAAGACCACGGTCATCGACTTCGCCCCCCATGTGCTGCCCAATTTCCTGGACCCCGAGCTGAGCGAATACGTGGAGAACAGGATGGCGGAGGAGGGCATCATGCCCATGACCGGCGTTTCCCTGGAGGGCGTGGAGGGCAGCGGCAAGGTGGAGAAGGTCCTCACCAGCAAGCGGGGCATGAAGGCCGACGCGCTGGTGCTGGCAATTGGCATCCGGCCCAACACCGCGTTCCTGGAGGGCTCCGGCATTGAGATGTTCAAGGGCACGATCCTCACCGACCAGTATCTGCGCACGAACGTAGAGGATATCTACGCCGCCGGCGACTGCGCGATGGTCACGAACCGCCAGACCGGCAAGCCCGCCTGGTCCCCCATGGGCTCCACGGCCAACATCGCCGGGCGGATCCTGGCGGGGAACCTGGCCGGGAAGGAGACGGCGTATCCCGGCGTGCTGGGCACAGGCGTAGCCAAGCTGCCCGGCGGGCTGAATACGGGCCGCACCGGCTTGACCGAGACCGCCGCCAGGGCGGAGGGCTATGACGTAGTGAGCGTCATCACCGTGGTGGACGACAAGGCCCACTATTACCCCGGCGCGGGCCTGTTTATTGTGAAGATGACCGCCGACCGGGCCACCCGGAAGCTGCTGGGCGTGCAGGTGCTGGGCAAGGGGGCGGTAGATAAGGTCACGGATATTGCCGTCACCGCCATCTCCCTGGGCGCTACCGTCGACCAGCTGGCCGCGATGGACTTTGCCTATGCGCCGCCCTTCTCCACCGCCATCCATCCCTTTGCCCACAGCATCAATATCCTGATGAACAAGCTGGACGGCGGCATGGATTCCATCACCCCTGTGGAGTACGCCGAAGGCAAGGCGGAGGGCTATGAGGTCATTGACTGCGCCATCAGCCCCTCCCTGCCGGAGAAGCGGTATCTGGATCTCACCGCCATCAGCGGCGAGGTGGACGGCCTGAGCAAGGACGCCAAGCTGCTGCTGGTGTGTACCAAGGGCAAGCGGGCCTACCTGACACAGAACCGGCTGAAGTATTACGGCTATACCAATACCACCGTCCTGGAGGGCGGCACTACCTTCACGGAGATGGATGAGTAAGAGCCTGCGGCGGAGGATGCTGGACGGGCGGGGGATACTTTGTGTATGTCAGGATTTGTAACAACGAATGATTCAGATACAAAAGGAGAGCAGGTATTATGGCAACATTAACCATCAGCGTGGCGGATGAGAAGCGCGTGAAGGCGCTTGGTTTTCTGAGCAACAAGGGCACGGACAATTTCTCCGGCCGCATCATCACGGTCAACGGCAAGATCACCGCTGCCCAGCAGCGGTGCATCGCTGAGGCTGCCGAGAAGTTCGGCAACGGCATTGTCACCTTTACCACCCGCCTGACCATCGAGGTCCAGGGCATCCCCTACGACAAGATCGAGGACTTCCGGGCCTATATCGCCAAGGAGGGCCTGGCTACAGGCGGCACCGGCTCCCTGGTGCGCCCCGTGGTGGCCTGCAAGGGCACCACCTGCCAGTACGGCCTGCTGGATTCCTTCGGTCTGAGCGAGGAGATCCATCAACGCTTCTATGAGGGCTACCGTGGCGTGAGGCTGCCCCACAAGTTCAAAATCGCCGTGGGCGGCTGCCCCAATAACTGCGTCAAGCCTGACCTGAACGACCTGGGGATTATCGGCCAGCGCATCCCCGGCCTGGACCAGGACGAGTGCAACGGCTGCAAGAAATGCGGCGTGGTTCAGGTCTGCCCCATGGGCGCGGCCAAGCTGGAGGACGGTGTGCTGGAGGTTGACAGGGACATCTGCAACAACTGCGGCCGCTGCATCGGCGCCTGCCACTTTGACGCGCTGGACGAGGGCACCTATGGCTATAAGATCTATATCGGCGGCCGCTGGGGCAAGAAGGTGGCCCAGGGCCAGGCCCTCAGCAAGGTCTTTACCGACAAGGATGAGGCCATGGCGGTCATAGAGAAGGCAATCCTGCTCTTCCGCGAGCAGGGCAAGACCGGCGAGCGTTTCGCCAAGACCATTGAGCGCCTGGGCTTTGAGAATGTGGAACAGCAGCTGCTGGGCAACGAGCTGCTTGAGCGCAAGCAGCAGATTCTAGATGCGGAGCTCCATCTGGTAGGCGGCGCCACCTGCTGACCGGAAAAGCGGGGTGAGCAGGCATTCTGCCTCTTGGTGTGGATATCCTGGGCATGGGCGTCAAACCCTGCCCTTGATCCGTTTCCATATTGCCCGCCCCTTTGCCGCCGCCATGCCGGTGGGGAGGAAATTGGGCATGACAGAACATGGCGTGTATCCATCGGTTTGCGTGGTACGTCGGGCGGGCCCGGCTGCACCCCTGCTGCAATAGATACATAAGACCCCATCCGGCCCGGGGGCTCTCCCGAGCCGGATGGGGATGATTTATTTTGGGTATTCTATCCGTACAGCCCTGAAAGATCGTAAAATTGTGCTTGACAGAGGGAGTACTTCATGATATAGTCTCTAACAGGATTTAATCCTAATAAGGAGTTAGACCCATGGCGGATAGAAATACCATGCAAAAGGAGATCATCCACCGCACGCTGTGTGAAATGGGGGGGCACCCCACCGCAGCGATGGTGTATGATTATGTGCATGTGGAGCACCCTACTATCAGCCGCTCTACAGTGTACCGGGTGCTGGCCCGGATGACGGAGGAGGGGAAGGTCCTGCGGTTGGAACTGGCTGGCGGTGAAAACCGCTATGATGGGCAGCTCCATCCCCATGGCCATGCCAGATGCCGCATTTGCGGCACAGTGGCGGATATCCCGCCTGTAGAAATGGAAGTACCCCCGGATACAGGGGGGTTTCTGTTGGAGGCGTGTACGGTGGTATACCGGGGGCTGTGCCCCACATGCCGGAAGTACGCTGACAAACATGTTATGAGCGCCGAAAGGCGTCAATAAAAATCATTCAGGATATAAGGAGATATTGATTATGAAAAAGTGGGTTTGCCCTGTCTGCGGCTATGTTCATGAAGGCGATGTTCCCCCGGAGAAGTGCCCCCAGTGCGGCGTGGCCGGTTCCAAGTTCACCGAGCAGAAGGCTGAGATGAACTGGGCTGCCGAGCACGTGGTCGGCGTGGCCGCCGGTGTGGATGCGGAGATTCTGGAGGGCCTGCGCGCCAACTTTGCCGGTGAGTGCACCGAGGTTGGCATGTATCTGGCAATGGCCCGCGTGGCCCATCGTGAGGGCTATCCCGAGATCGGCCTGTACTGGGAGAAGGCCGCCTATGAGGAGGCCGAGCACGCCGCCAAGTTCGCCGAGCTGCTGGGCGAGGTGGTGACTGACTCCACCAAGAAGAACCTGGAGATGCGCGTTGAGGCCGAGAACGGCGCCACCGCTGGCAAGATGGCTATCGCCAAGAAGGCCAAGGAGCTGGGCCTGGATGCTATCCATGACACCGTCCATGAGATGGCCCGTGACGAGGCCCGCCACGGCAAGGCGTTCAAGGGCCTGCTGGAGCGGTACTTCGGTTAAGCTGCGGAGAGGGATTGCGCTATGAAAATCCGTATTGACAAGGATATCGTTGAGATCATCCCCGAGCACGCCGCCGAGGCCGCGGAGCTGGAGGCCCTGTGGATCAAGATGGGCAACTGCACTGGCGGTACCAAGCGCCTGGAGCCCATGGGCACCTATATGAAGAGCGAGGACAAGTCGGCCAAGTTCCACATTGAGGGGCTGACCGCTGAGGAAGTCAAGGCCCAGCCCACTGTGCTGGCCCCCTATGATACGGATGTGTACTGCTATATCTGCAACCGCACCGAGCATATCAAGGCTGGCGATCCCATCCCCGTCTGCTGCGGCAGGCTGATGGAGATTCTGGACTGAGCGAGATATCACAGATCAGGGGAACGGGGAAACTCGTTCCCCTCTTTTTTGTGCCAGTGTGTCCCGTTGGTGTCCTTCCACCGCTGTGCGGCAATCAAAAACAAAGAAATGTGTCCCGCGCAAACTGTGTCCTATTTTATTGCTTTTCCATCCGCCCCCGGTCGATCACATCCCCCAGCACATAGAGGGTATCCCTGAAGGCGAATTCAATCAGCTCCAGCATTTCCTGGTATTTGTAAAAATAGAACAATATCCGCTTCTGGCACAAAGGCTCCCGATTCTCCCAGGTCCGACAGTATGGGCCGCTTGTTTTCCCGTTCCTCGGTGGCGCATATGCGAGAAGCCGAGCGGCCAAAAGGATCAGGCCCGGTGTGTTCAAGCCGGAAATTTTCTCAAAAATGCCCTCAGTCTTCATAGAGTTCCTCCATGATTGATAGATTATCTGGAGTCATGTGCTCTCTTATTGAACCGGCGTTGAAGCATAGCGACCGTAATATGCTCCGTTTCTAAAATCATTTCCGCCGCAGCGTCAATCAGTTCGGCATCGCTAAGCCCGGGGGGAGAAAGTGTCTCCCGCATTTCAGTGTTATCCAAAGCTGGAGCTTCCAAAGAATCATCCATGCAAAAAAGTTTTGAACCATGTTTTCCCTCAGCGGTGGCCATTACAAAACGGATTCCCTTTTCATTGGAGAATTTTGCACCGAAAATTATAACTGTATCCTCTGAAAATGCTTCAGTTAATGGATCTGTAATTTGTCCAATTAGATCCAAATCGCACTCATAGTTCGCAATAATCATAAGAACGGTAAGCAACACCACACGGTCTGGCGCTGGCCGCATCTTTTTCACCGTTCTTTTTACCACTGCTATCCCGTCTTCCGCAGAGAAGACGAGGGGGCTTTCATAGAGGAACACGGCCTCGCCGCATTTCAATTGCAGTATGTCCGATTCGTCCACATTGATGAAACCGGGTTCTTCCG
>JAAWKB010000094.1 GCA_022797115.1 Oscillospiraceae bacterium | reverse complement strand
TTCGGTGTTTCTACCTCTATATCGTATATCCTGATCCCGTTGTCTCTGATTCTTGGCGGAATGATGGCAGAGCTCTGGCCTGCTTATTTACTTCCAGCCATCTCCGGTTCGGCCCTGATTTCCGCTCTTTGCCTTCTCAAGCTGGCTGAAAAGAATTCGTGAGGAATTGCTGAGGCCAGTATTATTCAGAAAATTTCGCGCAGGAGGAAACTGGACAGCCGGGCCGACAGGTCCGGCTGTTCTATCATGCAGGTTTCGGTCACATCAAAAGGCTATAGACCGATGGGTGGACGCAAGGCTTTCCTGCCCAGGTTTTCAATGCAGGAGCAACCAAATAGCGGTGCAACCATATGCACGATCCCATAATAAGGAGACTGCCCTCACAAACTATGAGCAGATCAAGAACTGCTTTCCAAGACAGCGGAAACCAGGCAAAAATCAGCAGCCTGGACGTGTTAAACACGATGCTGTACGTCGTAGAGAATGGATGTAAATGGTGTGGCCTGCCCCAAAAATACGGAGATTCGCACATGATTTATGTCCGGGTAAACCGCTTGGTATCATCCAAATCCAAGTAAATGTGGTGAGCCTGGATTCCAATTGCATCAAAGTTCATCCCGACGGAACGGTGGAACGTTTGCGTTGTCCGCAGGAAATTGTGTCGATGCCCCGGAAGGTTGCGCCCTTTTATGGCAGCCCGGTCCGGCTGATCAACCGGTTTATCTGCTGATGGATCGGGCCTATGAAGGCGATGAGGCGAGAGCTTTGGCTATCCAATCGGAACACTTCTATGATAAAATAATCATGGAATTTTGAGCGGAAATTTAGCAAGGAAAATCGGAAAAGGAGAATGGTGATATATAGCGGCCAGAGAAATCCCATTACAGAGTTTTTGTAAGAGGCTGCCAAGGCAACTGCTTAAAGAATCATATTGTTAGTTTGTTTCCCTGTATTGATACCACAGAAATCGAAAAAAGAGTTGAATAAATGGCAATATGGGCAAAAGTCCAAACAAAGGCGTTCCGAAAGGGACGCCTTGAGGTTCAAACGCCTATCCACGTATGCCAAACTGCTGTACGTACTGATTTGAAATATATGCGGTAGTACCATCGGATAGCTGTACTTCGGTTCCTGCTATGCTGGTGCCTGTACGGGTTACGTGGTGCCTTTGTTCAGGCTCCCTAGCTTTTCACTGCCTGCTGTATAGCTGACCCGGATATTGACTGTACCTGTGGCGTAGACTGTTTATAGACAATCGATGACTAGTTGATCTTCTTCCGTTTCCTGGGGTTCCGTTTTTTCCGGGAGCTGGGTGTCCTCGGTTTCAACAGGGGCCGCTGGGGCCTGCTCGAGTTCAGGTTCCGGGGTTATGTCCTTGATTGGTTCAGGGGTTGCGATTGGCTCCGGGGCTGATGTGCTGAGGCTTGGGTCCGTGGGTTGCTCCACCTTGGGCTTTGCTCGGGGCCACCGAGACAACAAAAGCGGCGCATTGTTTTGCTCCCTACACCGCCGAAAGCCAAACACACATTCCCATTTTCATGCTTGATTAAGCCACGATTATTTGATAAAATGGGAACGGTTTTCTGGGTCTGTTTCCTTATTGTGCCTACCTCCCCCACGATTTGGGATGAGGTGGTTTTTTTCTGGGGTTAACTTAATGGCGTTGAAGGATAAGGAGCGTTTTAGGCCAATATCTGGCTATCTCTGCTTTATAAATTTACCTTGCGTCTTTCCCCCTCGTGTGCCATAATATGGCTATGATCTGCTGTGAGAGGGGAATGACAATGGAACCTTATTTCATTCTGACCGGCATGAGCTTGGCAGGGCTCCCGCTGCTGCACAGGCGGCCTGCCTGCCGCTGGGCATATCTGCTGGTGACTGGTGCGGCCTTTTGCCTGCTGGCCTCCCTCCGGTACGTGACCGGCTTTGACTACCGGTTTTACGAGAACGCCTTTCAGTCCATCGCCGCCTCCGGTTTAGGCGGTGCGGACTGGTCGGAGCCGGGCTATCTGCTTTTGAACCGAGCGGTTGCCTCCTTGGGAGGGAACTATCGCGCTTTCCTGTTTGTGTTTCATCTCCTGCTCACTACACTGGTCTTTGCATGGATTGGCCGTTACTCCAAATCCGTTTGGCTGAGCGTATTTTTGTTCCTCACACTCCAGCACTTCGCCCTAAGCATGAATTTCCTTCGGCAGGCGCTGGCGGCGGCCATTATCCTGTGGATCTGGCCCTTCTTGAGGCGGCGGCGGTTTCTGCCTGTCTGTGGTGTTGTTCTTCTAGCCGCCTGTTTCCACCGGACGGCTCTGATCATGCTCCCGCTGTGTCTCCTGCTGGCGGTGCCGCCATCCAAGCTGCATTACGGGCTGGCCGCTCTGGCCGCGGGGCTCGCCTACTTCTTGATGGACCCCCTGATCCAGCTGGCGGTGACGCTGGTGCCGAAATACCAGCACTACCTCACGGAGAAATACTGGCAGGGGAACAGTTTCCTGTACATCCTGCTACCGCTGGGCTGTTTCCTTACCTCCCTGCCGCTGCTGCGCCAAAAGGAGGACCCAGACGCGCCCATTTTAGCCAATGCCATGTTCTACTCCCTACTGATACAGGTCTTCATCACCAAGCATTTCATTCTGGAGCGGCTGTCCGTCTATGTTGCCATGTTCGCGCTCCTGGCCCTTCCGGCGGCGGTAGCCGTTCCTGGCGGCCGTCTCTCCCCGCGGGTGCGTACAGGATTGCTGGTCGCTGGCGCCCTGGCCTATCTCCTGTTCGCAGCCAGCCAGAATTTCCACGGCGTGTACCCCTACCACGGCATCTGGGATCGTGCCATTTCCCCCTGAAACTGCGGCCATTCAGGGCATAGGTATATATAAAGCGGCCAGGATCACTCCTGGCCGCCTGCCCGTATTCGCGGGTATGGGACGGTGTTCTAAAGATTTATGTCAGGGTAGCTGCTTTTTTCACTGTGCCTGCCGCACGACGAAGGTGGGAATGACGGAGAAGGTGCTGTTTTCCGGAACCCCCGCGCCCAGAGCGCCGACGACGTACATGGTCCCGTTTCCATAGGCTTCCAGGCTCATAACCGTAGTGTTCTGCTGGGTGTTGGCCTGGAGCCACATGGTCTGGGCCAGGGTGGTGGGCATCTGGTCGAAGAGGGTCTCCGGCTGGAAACCGATGGCGATCTCGTTGGCTGCCACAGTGGGACCGATTGCCCAGGATGTGCCCGGCAGCTTGCTCAGGTCAACGGAGGTGTAGACTACGTCCAGATTCACGGGGACACTGGAGTTGTTGGTCATAGTGATGCGGGGGGAGATGACCTTGTTGTCCCCCTCGATGGTGCGGCTGACGTGGAAGGGAACATAGGTGGGCATCGTTACCGACATGACGCTGGGCATGACCGTACCCACCATCAGCACCTCGTTGGAGGAGCCGATGGGAACGTCGCCGGACTGATAGCCGTTGGATGCGTAGGCGGCTGTAGCAAAGAGGCTCAGGGACAGAGCGACCACCAGGATGGCGCTGAAGAGTTTACGTTTCATTATGCTGCTCCTTTCAGGTCCCATACCCGCAAAAGATGGCCGAAATCAACTGAGGACGGTGATCAGAATAGCCGCGCCGGCCTGTCCGATGTAGCTGCCATCCTCCTCATGGTAGGCTTTAAAATAGGCAGTGGCCGCATATTCACCCGGCTCCAGCACCTTGTCCAGGCGGACATTCTCGATGTACGAACCCACGGGCAGGGCTTTGGACTGGTAGATGAGCTCCTCGGTGTCGTCCCGGTAGATCTCTACCATCAGGAGCTTGGCATTGTTGGCCGGGTTCTCCAGCATCAGGTTGCCCTCCGAGCTGCCTGTGGCAAACACAGGGCTGGTGTTGATGGAGAAAGCAATCATGCTCTCGTCCAGCAGCTGCTGCAACTCATCCTGCCGCTGAGCGATGTCGATGCCGGGCAGGATGCCCATGGTGGCGTTGTCGTCCAGTTCCAGCCCGCTGCCGTCCGTGTCCTGCCCCAACAGGAGGTACGCGACTCCTGCGACCGCCAGGAGCAGGACCACCAGGGCCGCGATGAGGATCTGTTTTTTTCGCTTGGGTTTGGCTGTGGTATCCACTACAAGAATCTCTCCTTTCCCATTTCTCCGCCTGGACTTACAAAATCTGGGATTTTAGCTGGTATACGGGGAATTTACCTCGTCACAAAATCCGCAAATTGTCTCACACGGTGCCACCTAGTCCTTTCGTACAGGAAATAGTTGGGGTAAAAACCACGAAAAATCGACACTGAGGCCCGCTGTGAGGCACAATAAAGTAAGCCGGTCAAAAATCGACATTTGCCCGGCCGGGTTTGTTATGTAAAAATTTAAGAGAGAGCCTTGCGTTTTGCCGCCGCCTGTGCTATGATGAGTCCGTCGACGTGGATTTAGCGCCGTCGGAAAAAAATATTCCTCCGCCCGGGAGGACAATTTGCGGATTTTGTGATGAACCGGCTTTAAGAAACCAATCCAAGTCTGTCCAACTGCCGGGCGTGTTCCGCGCCGCTGGAGACCAGGTAGACCCGGGTGGTCTCGATGGAGCTATGGCCCAACACGTCGGCCAGCTTCACCACGTCCTGGCAGACCTTGTAAAATGCCCGGGCAAACAGGTGCCGCAGATTGTGGGGGAATACTTTGGAGGGCGCAATGCCCGCCCTGCCGCACAGGCTCTTCATCTCCGCCCATATCTGACGGCGTGACAGGCTTTTTCCGTTTCTGGTGAGAAAGATCTCACCGGAGACGATTTTTTGTTTTTTGGCGTACTTTTGCAGTTTCCGGCACAGCTTTCCGGGGATGAGGATAGTGCGGATCTTGCCCTTCAGGCTCACCTCCGCCCGCCCCGCGCTGATGGCCTCCACTGTGATATACCGGAGCTCCGAGACGCGGATGCCCGTACCACAGATGGTCTCCATCAGCAGGGACAGCCGGGTCCGGCCCGTGGCGGCGGCGGTCTCCAACAGACGGGTGTAATCAGCCCGGCTCAGCTCCCGCTCCGCCCCGCGGAACAGGCGGCGTTGAATACGCAGGTATTTGACACAGCAGTCCCCCTGGTCCAGGAATTTCAGAAATTGGTTCAGGGCGGACAGCTTGGAGTTGATGGTCTCCGGACAGAGTGTGGCGGATTGCAAATGTTCTTTCCAGCCAGCTGCGGACGCCTTCTCCAGTGGACGGTCTCCCAGCCAGTCCGCGAAACCGCGGACATCCCGCAGATACTTGGCAATGGTGCCGGGGCTGCGCTCCTCGGCGTGAAGGAATTGCTCAAAATCAGAGAGCCGGGAGGCGGAGATGGTGTTGTGTGTCATGTGGGTGGTGCTCCTGTTCTGTAGATTGTAGGGACGGAGTTGTCCCCCGGGCGTATTATATGCAGGTAGGAGCGGGTTTTCCAGCATATTTTACAAAAATCAGACATATAGCAATTACACCGAAGAATTCTCCCGCCTGGCGGATGTCCCCACCGTGACACACCCCGCGCTGTGGCGGATGAAAAACGCCAGCCGCAGACAGCCCTTGTTGTGCTCGTTGCAACCGAACTTGAACCGCGTTGACCTGGAGCTGGTGATCGCGCAGGAGTGATAGTCCATTGTGAGTCTCTAAAAATTGATTTCTTCTATTATAAGTGCTAAGAATTAGCTAAGAGCCCATCCTGAAATGAGTTGCCAAGGACTTTTTGAATATGCAAAAAATAATATAGCAAAAGCCGGGAACCTGTTCACAAGTTCCCGGCTCTGATTAAGATGTCTATTTACACATTGTACCCTGTTTGCAAACTCTTTACTTCATCAAGGGAGAGGCCAATATATTCAGCGATTTTTTCGAGGTTCACCCCCATCAGCTTTTGGGTACGCATATCTTTGGTCACGCCAGCAGCCTTCATCAACTGCGGCAGGGGCGCGTCCCTGTTTCGTGAACTTTTATGGGCAACTGAATCCGTCACAAGGTATTATGGCATATCATTTCTCATCCTCTGCTATTTCGATAACATCTTCCTCAACGGACTTTTTTGCATTTTCGTCAATACCAAGCTTGTCCTGGACTTTTTTCTTTGCCTTGCGCCAGTAGATGCCCGCCACCGCGCCTACTGCGACCACCACACCAGCCACCACCTGGATGGTGTACGTCATCACAGAGGGGTCCAGATAGGCGTGGGCCGTACCCATCAGCATCACCGCAGTACAGAGTGAAACACCAACATATTTTAGTCTTTTCATATTGATTCCTTCTTTCTATCCTTCGTTTTCTTTTCTCTTCTTCTGTAATAACAGATATCCCTCCAACAGGTCCAAATCCTCTCTTGTTGTGATCTTGATATTCGCCTGGTTCCCCTTTGAGAAGTAGATCGTACGGCCCAGCCGATACATCAAACTTGTCGTATGGGGCTCCACCTGGTCCAGTATCCCCCTCTCTTCCGCCTCCTGGTACAACTGCACCACATAGCCATATTGAAAGCTTTGCGGGCTGTTGAGCTGCATGATCTTCTCCCTGTCCACCCACTGCGTGGAACACTGCCCATTGTCATTGCTGCCCATAAGCAGATAGCACGGCGTTGCAGACACACAGTTCCCCTTCTGCTTCGCTACACGGATTGCGTCGGAGATCATCTCCTCCGTTACAAGCGGGGAAACCGCGTAGTGAATCAGGACAACATCCGATTCCTTCAGCACCGCTTTCAGATTCCTCACGCCCTGGATGACCGAATCCTGAAAGGTTTCCCCTCCCCGCGTCACCCACTGCACCTTGGAAAAACCTCCCTGCCCAACAACTTCCTTTATACAGCCAATATGGCTTTCCACACATACGATCTCAATCCCATCTATTTCCGGATGGCATTGAAACCGCTCCAGCGTATGCGCTATGATCGGTTTTCCCTCTACTTCTATAAATTGTTTTGGCCGGCCCGCTCCCATCCGGGACCCAACGCCCCCCGCCAGGATAATTGCCACGTTCATCCGCCTTCCCCCTCCCTCTGATAGCTCTCCAGCGCCCCATCCACAAACCGGACGCAGCTCCGGTAAGCCGGCAGGAAGAAAAATCCATCGTCATCTCCAACACTCCCTTTATACAGCCCCCAGCAGAACCAATAAAATCCGCACAGCGCAATATACGCAATATAACGCCGCCGTTCCCACGGCTCCGCCTCCCTGCCAAAATAGGCGCGCAGGTAGTTCTCAATCTGCTCCTCCGTATAGTGTGCCCGGCAGAAAATGCACGCAAGATCGTTGGCCGGGTCATTCAGCCCCGCATACTCCCAGTCAATCAGATACATGTCCCCGGTTTTTGTCACAATATAGTTGGGCTCATAGACATCGTTGTGACAGAGGACCTTCCTCAGCCCCAGCGCATCCCCTT